>JBNJHJ010000016.1:0-15674 GCA_051748365.1 Campylobacterota bacterium | reverse complement strand
GCTGAGCTAACACCCCGTAAAGTTTTGAATAGAATTATTTTAGTATAATTTTGTTTAAAAAAAGGTAGAAGTTGAGCATATATTACCTAATTGACCTTATTTTTGCCGCAATTGTCCTGTTTTTGAGTTACTACAGTTATCAAAAACGGATATATCTTAAAACCTTTGAATACTTAAAAATCTTTCTTTTGATCACTTTGAGTGCTTCTTTTGCTGCAAAAAGCGGACTCGTTTTGCAAAAGTACTCTATCCTTAGCGGTGATACGTATTCCGTTATCGTGCTTATTGGCTTTGGTATCAATATCTTACTCTTTATCCTTTTGTATCTACTTGGCAAAAAGCTCTTTGAAAACTTTATCACCAGTGCAAAGATGCGGACATTTCTTGCCAAAGCCGTAACCTTTGTGCAGGTGCTTTTTATCTTTACTTTTTCCCTATATATAATCATGCAGCTTACATTTGCCAAAACCTATCTGCAACCTCCTTTGAATAAAACACTTTCGTATACATATATAAAGGGGTTTTACCTAAGCTTTATTAATGATGATTTTGTGAAGATGATAATCAGTGCAAACAGCAAAAGTGCACCCCATGAAATACTGATCAATTCCTTTAAAAATAGTATAAATTAGCCTATCTATTTAAGAAATATATAATAACTATTTAGGTATAATCGTGCGACAAATTTTATGTAAAAGGAAGTAGTTTGCCAACTATTAATCAGTTAATTCGAAAAGAGAGAAAAAAGGTGATTAAAAAATCAAAATCACCCGCATTGGTAAAATGTCCTCAAAGAAGAGGCGTTTGTACAAGAGTTTATACGACAACTCCAAAGAAACCTAACTCGGCACTTAGAAAAGTTGCAAAAGTTAGATTAACTAGCGGATTTGAAGTTATTAGTTATATCGGTGGTGAGGGTCACAACCTTCAAGAACACTCAATCGTACTTGTAAGAGGCGGTAGGGTAAAGGATTTACCGGGTGTTAAATACCACGTTGTTAGAGGGGCACTTGATACTGCTGGTGTTGCTAACAGAGGCGCTTCTAGGTCTAAATACGGTACAAAAAAACCAAAAAAATAGAAAACAAGTTATTGCATCGGTGCTCATGAGGCAGGTGTAAAGAATATAATACACAGTCGCTGCTATTGGAACCTTTCGGGGCAGGGATTGAGTAAACACAAAAGTTGAAGGAAAGAGATGAGAAGAAGAAGAGCACAAGTTAGACAGATCCTACCGGATCCGAAATTTGGAAGTAAAGTTGTATCAAAGTTTATTAATTCAGTGATGCTTGACGGGAAAAAAAGTGTTGCACAAAACATTATGTACGGTGCTATAGAGATCTTGGACAAAAAATCAGGTGATAATGAAAAAGGGATCGACCTTTTTGAAAAAGCGTTAGAAAACGTAAAACCTGTAATGGAAGTTAAAAGCAGAAGAGTTGGCGGAGCTACTTACCAAGTTCCTATAGAAGTACGTCCTGTAAGACAGCAAGCCTTAGCGATCAGATGGATTATCGATTTTGCACGAAAGCGAAATGAAAGAACCATGGTTGAAAGATTGGGTAATGAACTTTTTGAAGCTGCAACAAACAAAGGTGCAGCGGTGAAGAAGAAAGAAGATACATACAAAATGGCAGAAGCTAACAAAGCATTTGCACACTATAGATGGTAAAAGGGAATTTAGATGGCTAGAAAAACTCCGTTAGAAAGAGTAAGAAACATCGGTATTGCTGCACACATTGATGCAGGAAAAACAACAACTACGGAAAGAATCCTATTTTATACGGGGCTTTCTCACAAGATCGGTGAGGTTCACGACGGTGGGGCTACGATGGACTGGATGGAGCAGGAACAAGAAAGAGGGATCACGATCACCTCTGCTGCGACAACCTGTTTTTGGAACGACCACCAAGTAAACATTATCGACACTCCCGGCCACGTTGACTTTACAATCGAAGTTGAAAGATCTATGAGAGTTCTTGACGGTGCAGTTGCCGTATTTTGTTCGGTAGGCGGGGTACAGCCGCAATCTGAAACTGTTTGGAGACAGGCAAACAAATATAAAGTGCCTAGAATGGTATTTGTTAACAAGATGGATAGAGTCGGAGCGGACTTTTTTGCCGTTGAGCAGCAGATCAAAGATAGATTAAAAGCTAATCCTATTCCTATTCAGATTCCAATAGGTGCTGAAGATGATTTTAAAGGTGTGGTTGATCTTATCGAGATGAAAGCTACGGTTTGGGATGATGATCCAAAAGCGATGGGACAAAAGTTTGAAGTTATCGATATTCCTGAAGATCTTGTAGAAAAAGCAGAGGAATATAGAGAAAAGATGATCGAAGCTGCAGCAGAAAGCAGCGAAGAGTTGATGGAAAAGTTCTTCGAAAACGGTGATTTGACCAATGATGAGATCAAAGCGGGTCTTAAAGCCGGAACTTTAGAGATGAGTATTATCCCTATGCTTTGCGGAACTGCATTTAAAAACAAAGGTGTACAACCGCTTCTTGATGCCGTAATCGAGTATATGCCTGCACCTACTGAAGTTGCTGATATTCACGGTGAATATGAAGATGGTGAAGAAGTAAGAGTTAAATCAGGTGACGAAGGTGAATTTGCCGGACTTGCGTTTAAAATCATGACCGACCCGTTTGTAGGACAGTTAGCCTTTACAAGAGTATATAGAGGTGTTATTGAAAGCGGAAGTTACGTATATAACACCACTAAGGGTAAAAAAGAGAGAGTCGGTAGACTTTTAAAGATGCACTCAAACAACCGTGAAGAGGTGAAAGCTTTATACGCCGGTGAGATCGGTGCGGTAGTTGGACTAAAAGATACGCTCACAGGTGATACCATCGCAAGTGAAAAAGATAGAGTGATCTTAGAGAGAATGGAATTTCCTGATCCTGTAATCTCAGTTGCGGTTGAGCCAAAAACAAAAGCCGATCAAGAGAAGATGGGTATCGCTTTAGGAAAACTAGCGCAAGAAGATCCATCATTTAGAGTTGAAACAGATGAAGAATCGGGGCAAACTATTATTTCGGGGATGGGTGAATTGCACCTTGAAATTCTTGTAGATAGAATGCTTAGAGAGTTTAAAGTAGACGCTGTTGTCGGGCAGCCGCAAGTTGCGTACCGTGAAACGATCAAAAAAGCGGTCAAGCAAGAGTACAAATATGCTAAGCAATCAGGTGGTAGAGGACAGTTTGGTCACGTTCACATTAAGATCGAGCCGCAAGAAGCAGGAAGTGGTTATGAGTTTGTCAATGAGATCAAAGGTGGATCTATACCAAAAGAGTATATCCCATCAGTTGACAAAGGGGTACAAGAATCTATGCAAGGCGGTGTAATTGCAGGATATCCGCTAGAAGATTTAAAAGTTACTCTGTATGACGGGAGTTTCCACGAAGTTGACTCAAATGAGATGGCGTTTAAGTTAGCCGGTTCAATGGCGTTTAAAGAGGGTGTTCGAAAAGCAGACCCTGCAATACTTGAGCCGATGATGAAGGTTGAAGTTGAGGTGCCTGAAGAGTTCATGGGTGATGTTATCGGTGATGTTAATAAAAGACGTGGACAGGTAAACTCAATGGATGACAAAGCAGGAAACAAAGAGGTTAATGCGTTTGTACCGCTTTCAGAGATGTTTGGGTATTCAACGGATCTTAGAAGTATGACACAAGGTCGTGCGACATATGCAATGGAATTTGATCACTACGCAGAAGTTCCAAATAATATTGCAGAAGAGATTATCAGTAAAAGAAACGGATAATCATAAACGGGAACTTTTCCCGTTTGCAGTTTAAAAGGGTGGGGCGAAGTTTTTGCCCCCCCTTTTTTTATCTACAGGCGCTGCATACTCCGCTTAACTCAAGTGAATTAGACGAAACTAAAAAGCCGCTTTGCTTTTCAAACTCTTTAACGATACTTTGCATATCGATATCAATATCTTCTACACTATGACACTCTGTACACACAAGATGCGCGTGCGGTGCTTTAGTGATTTCATACTTTGAATCCATATCTGTGAGTTTTACCTCTTTAAGCAGACTTTTCTCAATCAAAAAATTGATATTTTTATAGATTGTTGCAAGAGAGATAGAGGGAAATACAGGCTTTATCTCTGAAAATATCTCTTTTATACTCAAGTGTCCGTGTTGCCCTAAGAGATTGAGTATGGTCAAGCGTTGCGGCGTGACTTTGATACTGTTATCTTTTAAAATAGTTAAGTGATCTGTTTGCATTTTTTACCTTTCATACAAATATTCTCCTAATTATAGCATAAATTTATTCTAAAGGAAAAACTTTATCTATTGAAAGTGAAAGTTAACCACAAATTAAACTTATTTATATATAATATTTGTATCTATTTATACACAAGGAGAAGATATGTTAGTTACAAATAAAGCCCCAAATTTTACGGCCACGGCGGTACTTGGAAACAATGAGATAGTTGAGGATTTTAATCTTTACGATAATTTTGGTGAAAAGGGAACGGTACTGTTTTTTTATCCACTTGATTTTACATTTGTATGTCCTTCAGAGATTATTGCATTTGATAAGAGATTAGAAGAGTTTACAAGTAGAGGTGTCAACGTTATTGGCGTGTCGGTTGATTCTCAGTTTTCTCACTTTGCATGGAAGAATACAGCGGTAAATGAAGGTGGGATTGGACAGGTGCGATTTCCGTTGGTTGCCGATCTTAACAAACAGATCTCACGAGATTATGATGTATTGTTTGATGAATCAGTTGCGTTAAGAGGTTCTTTTTTGATTGATAATGACGGCACTGTAAGACATGCTGTTATCAACGATCTTCCACTTGGTCGAAATATCGATGAGATGATCCGTATGGTTGATACGATGCAGTTTGTAAACGAACACGGTGAAGTATGCCCTGCAGGATGGAATAAAGGGGATGAAGGGATGAAAGATACTACCGAAGGTGTTGCGCAGTATCTTGATAAAAACGCAGACAAGCTTTAATGACGCAAGAGGGTACTACACCTGTACCCTTTGCAAACTATCTTTCATTGAAACTAGCACCTCATAACTAATAGTGTTAAAATGCTTAGCAAAAGCTTGTGCATCATTAAAAATACAAAGTCTATCCTCACTACCAAAGGCGCTGATGCTATCCATTGATACTTTTCCTACGATTTTCTCTCCGTTGGCTAGTGTAAAGGGATTTTCCGGATTGCTTCTAAAAACTCCATCGGCATATCCTGCATCATAGGTTGCAACAACGCAGTCTTGTTTGGCTTCAAAAAGTCCTCCGTATCCCACTCTTTGTGATTTTGAAATCTTTTTTGTAGCAATTTTTTCTGCCCAAAGACTCATTGCAGGCTGTAGTTCTTGAGCCTGTAACCCCTTTTCATAATCGATATACCCATAGCTTGCGATACCGATGCGAGCTATATCATCGCAACAGTTTTGCGCGCGAAAGAGAGCTGCTGAGTTAAAGCTGTGAAAACGCAGATCAAGATGTTTGTATTTTTGCTTGATCGCTTCAAAAATCTTTTGTTGCCAAAAAAATTCACTTGTGAGCATATCGGCACTTTTATAGTGGGTAAATATCCCCCTTAAAACCAACTTCTTATCCTCTATCAGCTGCAAGGCTTCGTCAATTGCTTCGATGCTGACACCGTTTCTATGCATCCCCGTATCAACTTTTAACTCCACCGATGATCCGGGTTTAATGATTTTTATCTGCTGCATATCGTTAATGCTTTGATGTAGATGCGGCGGGAGCTTTAGCTTTGTGGGGTTTAGTAGCAAAACAGTTTCAAATAGCGATTGTATATAAGTGGCTTCTTTGACATCACGAACCACGGCGTGCTTGACCCCGTTTGCTTTTGCAATGGGTGCTACGATATCCAATCCGTGCCCGTAAGCGTTGTCTTTTAATACAATAGCATATTTGCTTTTATCTTGCAGCTTTGATTGTATCGTTTGGATGTTGTGTATCAGTGCTTTTTTATCAATCTCTAAATAGGGCATAACTTCTCCTGCTGAGGGTGTAACTTGGTGATCCGTTTGTGGCGTGATAAATATTCACTCCATCTCTTTTGACAAAAGATTTGAGTAAAAGCTTTTGCATGGTCGGCTCAATGGAGGGCTTAAACCATGCGTTATTACTCAGAGCAATAACATTTTGCGGTGTGTCTGCATAGAGCGAACGATCGGTTGCTTCATAGCAGATCGCATTTTTGTATAGGCTGCCGTTTATTTCAAAATAGGTGAAATCATCAGCTTTTTCATAATCACTTGCACCGTCGTAAAAGATATCATTTACGATATTACTCATAAATTGAGGAAGTGGGTTGGCTTCGCCAAAGGGTACCAAAACTACTTTATGCGCAACTTGCATCTTGCCTTTGTAGAAAAAGTACGTTGCATTTTTATTACCGTTATCATACTCAAGAGCCCCTGTTATGATAGCGATATCGTGACTTTTTTCTTTGAGCGTGTGAAGCAGCTTTTTTTGAGTGTTAAGATGCGTGGTTAAAAACGATTCGGGAAAGACAACGGCTGTGTAACCCTTTTGTTTTGCACTTTCTATGCGACTAAGCAGCGTATCGATGTAGATTTGTAACTGCAAAGGCTGCCACTTGATCTCTTGAGCGATATCTGTTTGTACAAGATCGATACGCTTTTGCTCTATCTGCGTAGCGTAGTGTGGATCAAACGCTAGCGGCAGTAAAAGCAGTGCATATTTTTTATAGCGAAAGAGGTACAAACAAAGCAGTACAATAAAGATTTGCCAAAAAGAAACACCAAAATAACTATCTACAAACAATATATCAAGCCGCAGCCAATCAAAACCGATGATAGAAAGATAGGAGATAGCGGTGAAGATAAATACGCGCCACAGCGGCTTTGCAAAACTAATAGCAAAAAAAACAAACGAGTAGATAAAACCAAGCCCGATGATTACAAAAACTACAAGATAGCCCAATCCATAGTAGCGAAAACTCAACCCTATCCACCAAAACCAAAAGATCCCTATAAAAAAGCCCGCTATCATAAGTTGTGCTTTAGATCCAAAAAGTAAAAGATATAGCGCAATAAGTGCAAAAATGGAGTTTGTAAGGGGATGTGAAAGACCAAAATGCTCTAAATATAAAAAGATTGAAAACATAAAAGCGCTAACAAAGCCGTATATTAAATTAAACTGGGTAAAATACGTTTTAAAAAAGGATTGACATGGATATAATAGCTTCATTGTTCCCACTTATAATTTTGTTCGCGATATTTTACTTTTTAGTGATTCGGCCGCAGCAAAAGCAGCAAAAAGAGCATAAGGAAATGATTGAATCTCTACAAAAAGGAGATAAAATCGTAACTAACGGTGGAATTATAGCAGAAGTAGTTAAACCTGAAGAGGACCACATCAAACTTAAAGTTGATGAGAATTCATTTTTAAAAGTTGAAAAAGATTTCATAGCTAAAAAGAAGGATTAATGAATTATAGAGTCATATTATTTGCTCTTGCGTTTGCCTTTGGGATAATATTTTCTATCCCAAGTCTTACCCAAAGTGAAGCGGGTAAAAAGATTACGATGGGGCTTGATTTGCAAGGCGGGCTTTACATGCTTTTGGGCATTGAAGAGGATGTAGCGATTGAGTCAAAAATAAAATCGATCGCAACGGCATTGCAGTATGGGTTTGATGATGAAGAGATCATTGTCGATCACTATGCTATCGATACACAAGAGATCAGTTTTGTGCTGCTTGATCGGCAAGACAGCGATGCAGTGAGCAAGATGATCAATTCCTATGAGGGGCTTCAAGCGACGATACGAGACAATCGCTACACACTTACACTTTCTCAAGAAGCAAAAAATCAAACGAAAGCCGATGCAGTAGATCAAGCGGTGGATGTTATACGAAACAGATTAAACCAGTTCGGGCTTGCTGAGCCGACTGTAGCAAAACAGGGTGAAGATAAGATACTTGTTGAGATTCCGGGGATTAAAACTCAAGCGGAAGAAAAAAGAGCAAGAGAACTGATCAGTCAATCTGCACACCTTGAATTGATGGCAATTGATGAAGAGCGTGCTTCACGTGTCAATAGAATGAGTCAAGCTGAAGCAAAGAGTTATGGAAGCATTATTCTAGAAGATGTAAAAAATGAACAAAATAGATATCTTGTCAAAGAGGTGCCTATTTTAGACGGATCGATGCTCACTGACGCAAGAGTTTCCTTTGATGAACAAAACTCTCCCGTAATTAACTTTTCACTCAATAGCAAAGGTGCTGCGATATTTGGTGATTTTACCGAGAAAAATATAGGAAACCGATTGGCGATTGTTATGGACGGGAAAGTCTATTCCGCGCCAAATATCAAAGAGCGTATTGGTGGAGGACATGGGCAGATAAGCGGTAATTTTGCCGTGCAGGAAGCCCACGATATTTCCATTGCCCTTAGAAGCGGTTCGCTTGCAGCGCCTGTGTATATGATGGAGCGACGAAGTGTAGGTCCAAGCCTAGGTGCCGATAGTGTCAAAGCAAGTATGATTGCACTTGTTGTCGGGTTTTTAGCCGTTGTTGTGTTTATGGTGTTTTATTACGGTATTGCAGGGATAATAGCCAATGCCGCATTGATTGCAAATCTGTTTATTATCATCAGTGTGATGGCGATGTTTGGTGCTACTTTGACGCTGCCGGGGATGGCAGGGATCGTGCTCACAGTCGGGCTTGCCGTGGATGCAAACGTTATCATCACCGAGCGTATTCGTGAACTACTGTATCAAGGTACAAGCGTTGTCAAAGCTATAGAACAGGGGTATAAAAACGCATTAAGCGCTATTTGGGATGCTAATATCACCACACTGATTGCTGCAGTGATTTTGTATGCGTACGGTTCAGGACCGATCAAAGGGTTTGCAATTACAATAAGCATCGGTATCCTTGCATCAATGCTAACGGCGATTCTTGGTACACACGGTGTGTATCAGCTCTTGCAGCATAAGATCAAAAAGAACAAACTCAAAATGTGGTTTGGGATTAAGGAGTAGCCGATGGAGTTGTTTAAATATAAAACACCCTATGATTTTATGGGCAAAAGCAGACATTTTGGACTACTCTCAATAGTGCTGGTTGTCGCTTCTATAGTTTTGCTCTTTACAAGAGGGTTAAACTTCGGGATCGATTTTAGAGGCGGTACGGTTGTACAGGTTCAATATAGCGGCAACGCTCCGATTGAGCAGGTGCGGTCTTTGACAAGTGAGAGTGAGCTCTTTAGTGGCGCAACCGTAACCTATTTCGGGAGTGATTCAGAAATTGTTATAAAAGCCAAAACCACTAAAAGTAGTGTTGGAGAAGATATCGGTGATGTTGCATCACAGATGCTAGCGCAAACGGGTGAGTTTGAACTGCGGCGAGTAGATATGGTAGGACCTAAAGTCGGAGAGGAGCTTCGAACTGATGGGATCATGGCGATGACTTTTGCTATTTTAGCCATTTTGATCTATGTGGCGTACCGTTTTGAGTACCGTTTTGCCTTTGCTTCAATCGTGGCATTGGTGCATGATATTACCATCGTTATGGGAGTACTTTCACTTTTTCAAATCGAGTTTAATCTTGATACGCTTGCAGCACTCTTGACGATTTTGGGGTATTCGCTTAATGATACGATTATCGTATTTGATAGAATCCGTGAAGGGCTTGCTACAATGCGAAGTTCTAAACTGTTTGAAGTGATCAATGAATCGGTCACAAGAACGCTTTCACGGACGACGCTTACTTCACTAACCACATTTTTTGTGGTGCTTACGCTCTATCTGTTTGGTGGAGAGATTATTAGCGGCTTTAGTTTCACGCTTTTGGTGGGGATTATCGTAGGGACGTACAGTTCAATCTTTGTTGCTTCACCGACACTCAAAGCGTTGCGATTTAGTGTCAATGATTACCGTACAAAACAAGCGCTCAAAGAGAAAAAAAGAAAAGAAAAAGAGCGGTTGCGTGCCCAGTATGAAGGCGGAACCGTTTAACCTTTTGTGTCTAAAAAGGAGTTATTATTAAAACTGTAGCACTGATTGGACCTACCGCTTCGGGTAAGAGTGAAGTGGGGGTTGCCGTTGCTAAAGAGGTAGATGCGATAATTCTTTCTTTAGATTCACTTGCAATTTATAAACAGATCAATATTGCTTCGGCAAAACCGTCTCAAGATGAACGAGGCGGTGTCGTGCATTTTGGTATCGATGTAATCTATCCTGACGAAGCGTTTAATGTTACCCTTTTTATAAAGCTTTACAATGAAGCTGCAGCCTATGCAAAAAAACAGAATAAAGACCTTATTATTCTCGGCGGAACGGGGTTTTACCTCAATGCACTCCTTGAGGGCGTTTCGCAATTTCCTTTCATTTCACAAAAGGCTAAAGATAAGACAGTGCAACTACTAGCAGACAAAGAGGCTGCTTACAAACAGCTTTTAGAGCTAGCACCGCACACAAAAATAGCAAAAAACGACAGGTACCGGATGCAAAAGTGGTTTGAAATCTATTTTGAAACCGGAACGGGCAAAGAGGAGTATTTCCAAAAACATCCTCCTGAACCCGTTATTAAGCAAACAATACCGATCTATGAGATAGAGGTAGAAAGAGATAAGCTACGCCAAAGAATTGATCTTAGAACGGAGAAAATGTTTGCAAACGGTATCATAGAAGAGGTAAAAGGGTTACTCCAAACCTACGGTAATACGCCGCAATGTTTTAAAGCTATCGGGATTAAAGAGGTGATAGCGTACTTAGAAAATGCGTGTAGTTATGAAGAAGCTAAAGAGTTAGTAGCAACGCACACAAAGCAGTTAGCTAAAAGACAACGCACATACAACAGATCTAAATTCCCTCATAAAATATCTCTCCCTCTAGAGCAGATGCAGCAAGCGCTGCTTAAAGAGTTTGGCGTCGATGATAAAACAGCCAAAGCATAAGCCACGCAACAATAATTGCAAAAAACGTACGGATCGCAACGACCATCGTAAAATCCGCGCCAAAGATCACAAAAAGTAACGTATCTTCGATAATTGCATGACAGATCATTAAAAAGGTTGCGATCGTAAAGATCTCTTTTTTGCTCATCGCGCCTGATTGCGCCTCTTTTATTAGTATCCCGGCACCGTAAGTGATCCCTAAAATCACGCCGACGGTTATACTAAAACCTTTTGATACGTGTTTTTGACCTCTTTGTAGTTGCGGCAATGATTTTATAAAATCCATGATAAAGATCAAGGCGGTGATGAGGATAATGATTTTAACCGCGAGGATAACGGCGGCGTAGGTAGCAGTGCTTAAAAGATCTATTATTGAGGAATGATCTTGTTTTTCAAAAGTGTGTGCAGATACGGTAGCGTTAAAAAGTTCACTTGGCAACAAAGCCGTAAATATCCCTGCAAGTAGCCCAACAACGATACGCAAGGCGTAAGAGTAAGAATTAGAAATACCGAGTTTTTTCATGATAGCACTCTCTACAACTAAAGAGTGACAAATACCTAAAAACACTGCTAAAATACTCCATTGATGGATACTCATCTCAAGCGGCGCAGCAAACGCAACGGCAGCATAGAGGTTTAAAAACATACCGCTAATGATCGCCAGAGCCGATTGAGCGGGGAGGTTTAACAGCGAGGTTACAGGTTCAATCAAAAAAGCGATATATTCTAACGTGTTGTAGTGATAGAGAATTTCTGCAAGGATGTAGATGGGAATAACAAGCTTGACAATTATAAGCGCACTATTTATGGAGGCGTAAAAACTGTGTTTAAACTGCAAACTATACCGACGTTCTTGAATTTAACGCATGCGAAAGAGAGATCATATCCACGCTTTCTAAACTTACTCCCGTAGGCACTCCCTGAGCGATTTTTGAAAATTTGATTGAGAGAGTATCGAGTTTGTCTTCGATATACAGCATCATACTCTCATTAGCCACAGAGGGAGAAAATGCAAAAATAATCTCATCATGCTTTTTTGCAATAGTTTTAAGATGCGTAATATCAAGCCGCTCTAGTGAATCGATAACGTAGTACCTTCCCTTGTATTGACCGCTTTGTTCAATCATTGAGATATCTTTTGGGCTTTGTACGATACATAAGATATTATCACGGTACGCATCATCACAGATTTTACAGATCTCATCTTCACTAATATTAAAACAGCGATTGCACCGCCGCAAGCTCCCGATTGCATCTTCGATATTGTGGGCAAGCTTGAGTGCATTAAAGCTATCATTGAGTACGAGATGATACGCAAGTTTGATAGCTGATTTTTTGCCTATGGCGGGGAGGTTTTCAAGCGATTCTACCAGTTTTTCAAACTTATCGAGTTTGTAGTTCAATTAAGACCTTTTTAGTTGAAATTATAACTCATTTTTGGTAAAATCTAGCAAAAATTTCTTGAGGATATTGTATTGGTAGAATTAGATTATTATGAACTGTTAGAAGTTAGTAAAGATGCGGATCAAAAGAGTATCAAACGAGCGTATAGAAAGCTTGCGATGCAGTATCATCCCGATAGAAATCCCGGGGATGAGGAAGCGGAAAAAACTTTCAAAGCGATCAATGAAGCGTATGAAGTGTTAAGCGATGATGAAAAGCGAGGGCTCTATGATAGATACGGTAAAGAGGGCTTAAAACAAAGCGGTTATCAAGGCTTTAGCGGGGCTGAAGATATAATGGATATCTTTGAAGATCTTTTCGGCGGTTTTGGAGGCTTTGGCGGCGGCAGCAGACGCAGACGCCAGCCCACCGATAGCTACCCGCTTGATATGGAGTTGCAGATGGAGATCAGCTTCAAAGAAGCGGTCTTTGGAACAAAAAAAGAGGTTGAGTACAGTTTTAAAAAGCCGTGTGAAGATTGCGGTTCTACAGGTGCTAAAGATGGAGAGCTTAAACCGTGTAGCCAGTGTAAGGGGCAGGGGCAAGTGTTTATGAAGCAGGGGTTTATGACCTTTTCACAAACCTGTCCGCAGTGTCAAGGAAGCGGTCAAGAAGCAGGCATTAAGTGTGACAGCTGCGGCGGTAACGGTTTTAAAGAGGAAAAAGAGAAGTTTGAAGTCGATATTCCCGAAGGGATCGATAGTAACAATAGATTACGCGTTCCCGGACGTGGAAATCTTTCACGAAACGGACACCGGGGCGATCTATATATCGTCTTTTTAGTCAAAGAGGATGACCACTTTATCAGAAACGGAAATGATATCTACCTTGAAGTGCCGGTATTTTTCACCCAAGCAGCCCTTGGAGAGAGTATTACTATTCCATCACTAGGCGGAGAGCTTGAGCTAGAACTTCCCGTAGGGGCACAAGATAAGCAGCAGTTTCGATTTAGCGGTGAGGGGATCAAAGATGTACAGTCTACGCAAAAGGGTAGCTTGATTGCTCAAATCAAGATCATCTATCCTACAAAGCTTACAAATGAACAAGAAGAGTTGCTACAAAAGCTTCATGAAAGCTTTGGTTATGAAAGCACGCCGCACGAAAACGTGTTTGAAAGTGCTTTTGAGAGAATAAAAAGTTGGTTTAAATAGCCACTACCGCAAAATGGTTCATGCAGAGAGTTGCTAGAGTGTAACTATCTGCATCACTGTATATCATACCGACAAAAATCATACATCTGTCACACTCTAATTTAGCTACAATAACACATTATCATCATAAGGCTACAAAATGAAAGAGTGTGAAGAGTTACAAAGTTTTCAAAAAACATTACAATCACAAACTGTTTTGATCGCAGATGAGAAAAATGGGGGAGAATACCTTGCAAAGCGCTTTAGCAAAGAGGGGTTAGAGGTTTCATCTGTTACGAGTTTTGAGGATTTAGAGCAATCTTGCCGTGATACTTGTTTTGATATAGCTATTATAAATATCCATTTTGACAATATCGACAGACAACAGCTATTTGATCTTCTTTTACAAAACAGTTACATTAAAGTTTTTGTGATTGTAAATAAAAAAGATAGCGCTTTACGAAAGGAGTTGTTTCAATATCCTATAGTTGATTATTACGATGATGGATTGCCTCTAAGTCAGATTTATAACGATATGATACAAGAGCTTGTAAAGATTGAGCGTAACCGTTCTTTTGATATTTTGATTGTAGAGAATTCACAAAAAATTTGTAAACAGTTAGAAAAGATACTCCTGCCGCGAGGCTTTAAACTACAGTTTGCCGCAAGCGGTAAAGCGATGCTTGATACTTTGCAAAATCGTGCGAGTGATCTTGTCTTGCTTGATACAAACTTAGCCGATATGGATGTCAAAACAGCACTTAAACAATTAAAAAATACTTCCTGTGCCGACAGCCCCGTTATCGTGATCTCACAAAGCCGTGATCTTGAACTTTTTAGTAAGGTTCTTAAAGAGGGTGCAAGAGATTATATTAAAAAACCTTTTATCCTTGAAGAGGTGCTGATCAAGATCGATATGTGGGTAGAGATGGCGTATAGAAAGTATCAAAGAGATTGTCAAGAGACGCTGCTTAATGAGTATAAAGATGCTATCGATGTGAGTACAATCGTTTCTAAAACAGACTTAAAGGGAAAAATCACCTACGTTAACCGTGCATTTTGTGAAATCTCAGGCTATAGTGCAGAGGAGTTGTTGGGCAGATCACACAACATAGTCAGGCATCCGGATATGCCTAAATACGCGTTTGAAGATATGTGGCAAACGATTCAAAATCAAAAAATATGGCGCGGTATTGTTAAGAATAGGCGAAAAAACGGAGATTACTATGTCGTGGAGACGATTATAAAACCTATCATCGATAAAAGCGGTAAAACAAAGGAGTATATCGGTATCCGTACCGATATCACCGAACTAGAAAATATTAAAAACAATTTGCAAAAACGGCTCAATATCACAAATAAAAGCTTTAAAGAGGTGCTTAATCTCTCAAAAGAGTATGAAAAAGCGTTAAATGAAAGTACTATTGTTTCACGCACAGATCTTGAGGGAAAGATTATCTATGCAAACGAAAAGTTTTATGAGATAACGGGATATAACAATGAGGAGGTTCTTGGTAAAACACACCGCATAGTGAGGCATGAGGAAAATACAGATGATTTTTATGCACAGATGTGGCAAACGGTTAAACGTGGGGAGATATGGAGAGGAACGATTAAAAATCGCAAAAAAGACGGAAGTGAATATATCGTCAACACCTTGATCTATCCCGTTAAAAATAGCGATAACGCAGTAGTAGAATATATGGCGATACGAAATGATATTACCCATATTGTAAAACTCCATCAAGAGATAGAAAAAACACAGCGAGAAGTGATCTATAAGATGGGCGAAGTGGGGGAAAGTAGAAGCAAAGAAACAGGTGAACACGTAAAGCGTGTCGCGCAGTACTCCTATCTTTTGGCAAAACTTGCAGGTTTAAGCCAAACCGAAGCGATGATGCTTAAAAATGCAAGTCCGATGCACGATATCGGAAAAGTCGGCATTGCCGATGCTATCTTACTTAAGCCGGCAAAGCTCACAGAGAAAGAGTTTGAAACAATGAAAACTCATACGCAGATTGGGTATAGTATACTTAAAGATTCCTCTAGGCAACTGTTGCAAACGGCGGCAATTGTAGCACACGAACACCATGAAAAGTATGACGGGAGCGGATATCCCAGAGGCTTAAAAGGTGAACAGATTCATATCTATGGGCGGATTACGGCAATTG
>JBNJHJ010000015.1:541-15854 GCA_051748365.1 Campylobacterota bacterium | reverse complement strand
GTTTAAAAACCTTTGCGTAGGGATCATCAATCACCTTTTCAAAAAGATCCGTATCGTATCTATCTAAGAAAAAGAGTTGAAAATAAAGTGATCGGTACAATTTTTGATCCATAATAAAAGCTTTTTTATACCGCTGATCGATCACTACTACCAACCCCTCTTGACGGATTTTTTGCTCTTTGATTTGCGGGCTTTTGAGTGACCCGCTTATCTCTGTATAGATGGCAATATCTTTTTGTTTATCTGCAAACTGCAGTGTTGCACTTCTTTGATGCAGCCGCACACCGCTTGCAAAATCGATCCCGCCTTGCCTTACGTCGATACGGTCACTTTCAAAATAAAATGAACGTTGCCGCTTTTTGCCGCTCATGAGATCAAGATTACTAAAAAGCTCAATAGTTGGAAGCAGCTTACTCATACGGTAAGGTAGATAGAGGTAGATATCTTGCGTACCCTTTTGCACCTCAATATCTGTTAACTTGCTTAAAAATATATTGGTATCTTTATAACCGTAATCTAAGCTCATGCGCTCAATACTTGAAAATATCTTTTGTCTTTGCTCTTTGGGTAGGGTTTTGTTTTTTTGTCCAAGTTCTATTTCGCTGAGACGATACTCTACGCCAAGGCGTGCCATTTTGGCCGCTTTTTCTTGCGAGGAGGTGAGGATGTAGCTAACAATAAAGTTATCTTTACCTCCGTGGCGGCCGCCGTCAATGAGCGTTCTTGTATCGCTGTAATATTCTATAGGATACCCGTAATCCCACCATGCTAGGGTGTAATCTTGCGGTGATACATGCTCTTTTAAGCGATCAAGCACCGATACTTCTTGTGAATAAAACACCGTAGATACGCGGTACTCATTGATATGTTTGATATGCAATACCAATGCAATCGCAACAGCACCTAACAATACGATATATTTTAAACTTGAGTGCTTAAAATACCGAGTGATCTCAAAAAGTAAAAACGCATACCCAAGTGCAGCAAGAGGCACGGCATAGATCGTAAAGCGAAGTCCGCCGTAAAAGGTTAAAAACCCCAGTCCCAGCATCGGCAGTGAAAGCAGCATCGCTTTGTGACGATAACAAAACAATGCGTACCCGATCATTGAGAGGATAAAAATGATCGAGTTGCCGCTGATTCTATAAGCAAAGGTTTCAAAAGGGATCGCTTCGGCTTCTTTGATCGTTTGCATCACGGTAAAAAAATGCAGTCCCAACCCTTGTGCCTCTTGTGCCGTTTCCTCGCGAAAAACATAGCCTTGCAGTTTGCCAACGATTGGATCTAGCCCGCCTAAAAGATAAAATATCACCACCGTAGCAGCTAAAATATAGGGAACAAAGCGCTCAATATCTTTTTTGGTAAAAAGATAATACAGTACAAAAACCCCGACCAAACGAAGCAGTTCATAGGTCAAAAGCGTTGCAAGCAGCATCAGCGTTAAAAGCTTGAGATAGTACGTGATATTTTCTTTGCTTATGAAGTGCTTGTACAAGGTAACGGCAAAGATAAAAAAGATAAACGCAGATTCAAGCGCGTAACTTTGCGGATACCACCAGCGATAGATAAGCGCATCTAAAGCGATAATGAGCAGGTAGATATCTTTTTTGTATAAAAATGCTCCCATCAATGACCACAGCAAAATCGTAGGCAACACGATATTGAGCATATCGGTGTCAAAATAGCCTATCATCGTACGGTTATAGTAACTCACCGCAATTGAGGCGATAAGCGCGGCAATAAAGCCGATTTCTAGCTTGTGAAAGAGTTTGCCGATAAGTACCAAAGGGATCACAAGCAGTGAAGAGAAAAATGCGGGCATATACAAAATAAGCGTTTCAAACGAAAAGGGTGTTATGAAGTGTAAAAATGCCGTCACTTGCGCTAGTGCCGTACCGATTGGTGAGCGTGAACCTTGGGTAAAGGAATCATGAATAATATCATGCGCCCCTTTGGCATAAAAGTACCCGTCATTGGTATTGATCATCAATTGCCCGTTAAAATAAAAGCTATCGATATCTGCTACATGGTATATCCAGATAAAACGGATCGCTACACTAAAGATATATGCTACAGTGATATATAGCAGGAGTAACTTATTGTCTATACACCATGATTTTATACGATTACTTTGCAAAGACACCCCTAATTATACGATGCAACCACCCTATCTCTACCGCTTTCTTTGGCTTCATACAGCGCGCTATCAAGGCGTTTGAAAAAATCCTCAATCGATTCACTGCCTTTGTATTCCGCTACTCCAAAACTACAGGTGATATTACCGATATCTTGAAATTTTTGTATTTTAACTAAATTTCTCAAATTTGTAGAAACGATCTTTGCTCCCTCTATATCGGTTTCAGGCAGCAAAATAACAAACTCTTCACCGCCCCAGCGGGCAAAGATATCAGTGATTCGGATACTGTTTTGTACCACATGAGAAAGCTTGATAAGCGCTTCATCCCCCGCAGCGTGCCCATATGTATCATTGATTTTTTTGAAATGATCGATATCAAGCAAGACAACGGAAAATCGGATTCCATAACGCAGGAACGATTCTTTAAAATAGATCATAGATTGATCAAATTTCTTTCTATTAAACGCTCCTGTTAGCGTATCGGTGACCGATTGTTTTTCCAACTCATCGGTTTTTTGTACCATCTCTGTGACATCATTCATAATCAGTAGTTGCGTTTGTGCATCGATCTGTGAAATATTGACCATGTAGCTATTACCGTTTTTAGCTTTAAGAATTTTGTTATCGGCTTCTAGTGATTGGATCGCTTTATTAAGATCTGCGGTATTAAAAAATTCCGACAACTCTTTAAAATCGGGTTTATGATCGATCCCTAAAAGTTTTGTGCAGCTTTCATTGACAAACCCGACCTCTGCATTATACATCTCAATGATAATACCCTCATAGATATCAATAGCACTTTGAACAACCTTACGGTTTCGCACAAGCTTTTTTTCTAAAAAAACCGAGTGGGCTACCTGTTGTATCTTTTTTTTCAGCGATTCATAACTTATGGGTTTAAGCATATAGCTTGTCACATCATGATCGATGGCTTCAAGCAAGTACTTGCTTTCACTATAAGAAGAGGTGACGACAATAGGGATGTTTTTGTCGCTTTGGCGGATATGTTGTGCCATCTCCAAACCGTTCATCTTGGGCATGCTCACATCGGTAATGATGATATCGCAATCTCCCTTTTGAAAGATCTCTAATCCCTCTTCGCCGTCTTTGGCGATATAGATCGTATCAACGATCTTTTTAAGCACCTCTTCAAACATCTTTCTCATTGTTGCATCATCTTCAACATAGAGAATCTTTAAATCTCTTATACTTTCATACATTAAGCCAACCTGATAAAATATTTTTATCTAAAATAAGTAAGATGGTATGATTTTAACATAAATAGATTAAAGTAGCATGAATATAAAATAAATTTATAATTGTATTGGAGGGGTTTTTACATTTTATAGAATAGTTTCTCCCCCAAGAAGGGGGAGATAGAGACATAATCTACAGTCTTGATTCGTATCGACGCATCATGTAGAGTTTTTTAAGCATCTTCTTTCTTGCTGCAATCTTCTCTTTCTTTCGAATTTCGGTTGCAGGTTCGTAGAATCTTCTTTGTCTCTTTTCAGTGACAATCAAGTTTCTGTCGGTCTGTTTTTTGAACTTGCGGTATGCTTGTTCAAAATTTTCGTTGCTTCCAACTTTAATACCGGGCACTTGACATCACCTCCTCTCTTTTAAAATTTAAACCGTATCATAGCATAAATTGGATAGAATAATCTGAAAAATTGCAACTAAATTGTGTAGGATATAGATATGAGCGAATATGGTGCTAGTAATATTAAGGTATTAAAAGGTTTAGAAGCTGTTCGAAAAAGACCGGGGATGTATATCGGCGACACTTCTACAAAGGGACTTCATCACCTGATCTATGAAGTTGTCGACAACTCTATCGATGAAGCGATGGCGGGCTTTTGTGATACGATCAAGATTTCACTCAACAAAGACGGTAGTGCCACGATCGAAGACAATGGACGGGGGATCCCCGTTGATCCACACCCTACCGAAAAAATTGCAGCGGCAACGGTTGTAATGACCGTACTGCATGCAGGGGGGAAGTTTGATAAAGATACATATAAAGTAAGCGGCGGTTTGCACGGTGTAGGGATCAGTGTCGTGAACGCTTTAAGTAGCAACCTTGATATGACCATCTATAAAAACGGCAACGTCTATGAACAAAACTTTCAAAAAGGGATTCCCCAAGCAGATTTAGCCGTAACGGGTACGGCACGCAAAAAGGGAACAAGAATCACTTTTTGGCCCGATGATTCTATCTTTACCGAAGGGGTGGATTTTGATTTTGAGATCCTTTCAAAGCGGTTTAAAGAGTTAGCCTATCTCAACCCAAGCATCACTATCAAGCTTAGTGATGAGCGAAGCGGAGTGAAAGAGGAATACCATTTTGAAGGCGGGCTTGTGCAGTTTGTCAGCGATATGAGCAAACGTGAACCGCTTGCAGAGACGATGTATTTCAGTGAAGGGGTCGATGATATCGAGATGGATATCGCTATGACGTATACTACTAGCGAAAGCGATAAAGTACTTAGCTTTGTAAACAATATCCGTACTCCTGATGGTGGAACGCATGAAGCGGGGTTTCGTGCAGCCGTTACAAGAGCGATCTCACAATATATCGCCAACAATGCAAGAGCAAATGAAAAAAATACAAAAATAAGCGGCGATGATTCCAAAGAGGGGTTAACGGCCGTAGTGAGCGTACGGGTTCCCGAACCGCAATTTGAGGGACAAACAAAAGGAAAACTCGGAAGTAGCTACGTACGGCCGCTTGTACAAAAGCTTACCTATGAAAAACTCACGAAGTTTTTGGAAGAGACGCCAAACTCGGCAAAAGCGATCATGGAAAAAGCGATCTTAGCGGCAAAAGGTCGTGAAGCGGCAAAACGTGCAAAAGATCTAGTAAAGCGAAAAGATGCGATGAGCGTGGGAACGCTTCCGGGGAAACTTGCCGATTGCCAAAGCAAAGATCCAAGTATCAGTGAAATTTACCTGGTTGAGGGTGATAGTGCCGGAGGAAGTGCAAAGCAGGGTCGTGATAGAGTATTTCAAGCGATCATGCCGCTTAAGGGGAAGATTCTCAATGTAGAAAAAAGCCGTTTAGATAAGATTTTGAAATCTGAAGAGATCGCTAATATGATTACGGCAATGGGGTGCGGGATCGGTGAAGAGTTTGATGAAAGTAAACTCAGATACAATAAGATCATTATCATGACCGATGCCGATGTTGACGGTAGCCACATCCAAACGCTTTTGATGACTTTTTTCTTTCGATTTTTACGACCCGTTATCGAAAAAGGCTACCTTTACCTCGCGCAACCGCCGCTTTATCGTTACAAAAAGGGTAAAACCGATATCTATCTCAAAGATGACAAATCATTAGGCGAATTTTTGATCCAAAACGGTATCGATATCATTGAGTGTGAAACAATGGGCACAAAAGATCTGATCGAACTGTTTAAACTCGTCTCGTACTACAAAATCACGCTCAAAGAGTTGGAAAAGCGGTTCTCGCTTATTGAAGTGGTGCGTTATCTGATTGAAAATCCCGATATCGTAGGCAAACCGATGGATGAAATTTTTGTTGCCGTAAAACAGTTTTTAGACGATCGTGGGTTTAATATCTTAAACCATGAGGTTAAAGAGGATGAGGTGCATCTGTATGTGCAAACTAACGACGGGTTAGAAGAGTTACTCATCGATGATGCACTTTTTGCAAACCCCCACTACGCCGAAGCATTGTATCTCAATAAAAGAATCAATGAAAGAGACACAAGCGAGTTTGAAAGCGATCTTGTGAGCTTGCTTGAAAAGGTTGAAGCCAATGCCAAAAAGGGTGCGTATATTCAGCGCTATAAAGGGCTTGGGGAGATGAATCCTAGCCAACTATGGGAAACGACCATGGATCCCGATAACCGCGTACTGCTACAAGTAACGATCGATGATTTTGATGAGGCAAGCGATACCTTTGTACTGTTTATGGGTGATGAGGTTGAACCGCGTAGAAAGTACATAGAAGACCATGCAAAAGATGTACAGCATTTAGACGTTTAAAGTAGTGTTTTGCAATCCCTAGAGAAAGAACGAACTCGAAAGTTTATGCTAGCCCTTCGCATGGGCTTGCCGATAGTATTACTGCTTATTACGGTTCTTTTTCTCTTTGCTATACCTCAAATCTTAGACTCTATGGAGTTCAAGATCGTTTTACTGCTTTTTTCTCTCTTTACAATTGTCTATTATATCTTTTATCTGATCAATCAAAGTGCTACAAGTACACTTATTGATCCACTTACAAAAGCGTATAACCGAGAAAATATCTTTTTGCAACTACAAATGATGCAAAAGAAAAAGCTATTAAACTCTATTAGTCTCATCCAGATAAAAAATATCAGCGATCTTAATAACCACTTTGGCTATGAACGTGTAAACCTTGTACTTACCTCTTTTGTCAAACGGCTTGATCTGTATCTCAAAACGGATAAAGACTTGCCTATCATCGGGCGATTGCAGGGGTCTGATTTTGTTGTCGGCAGTATCTTATCCCCGCAAGATATCAAAAACTCTTTGCTTGACTTTCAACAAAACAATAGTGAGATTGACGGCATTGAGATAGAGATTCAAAGTGCCGTGAGCGTCAATACCAACGATATTGTAAAAAATATCGAACATCTTTATGATTCCCTACATCAAAAGCTTGATAAAAGCAATAAAAACGAGATTTTAATCCAAGATATCAAAAACTTGACACAGTTTGAACAAGAGATAGTCCAAGCGGTAAACGACGAAACTCTTGTGATGAGTTTTAAACCCGTTAGCGAGCTTCGAAGCGGGTCAATAGATCTTTATGAAGCGATTATCAAGCTACAAACGAAATCCCACGGTACACTACCGACGGCAAAGTATATCCCCGTTATCAACCGATTAGATCTTGAGCAAAAGTTTGATTTAGCAATAGTGGCGCATATATCAAAGATTTTGTCACAAAGCGATTCACTCTCAATCAGTTTCAACCTCTCGCCCTTTTCATTGCGAAGCATAGAGTTTGCAAACAAGTTTTTTGATCTGATTCAAGAGTTTAATATCGCTCCTTCTCGATATATTATCGAACTGTATGAAAATAAGGTTTATCATGATATTGATAGATACAAACAGACGCTTAATCGCTTTAAAGGCTATGGTGTGCGACTTTGTTTGGATAATTTTGGAGCGATGAACGCTTCACTTGAATATATAAAGTATCTACCTATCGATATTGTACAATTTGATAATGAATTTAGTAAAAATCTGCATAACCCCTCCTACAAAGCAACACTTAAAGCGTTTATCAAGCTATGCAATGAACTCAATATTATAACGATTTTGAAGTGGATCGACAAAGAGGAACAGATGCAAACAGCAAAAGAGTTAGAGGTTGATTTCATACAAGGCTTTTATGTCGGAAAATTACAAAATGAAAAGGAATTACGATGAATGAAAAAAAATACGGTGAAAAAGAGATAGAAGAGTTTGATATCTTAAGTAGTGAACACTACTGGCCCAACGAAAACAAGTACAATTATACGATAAAGATAGAGTTACCCGAATTTATGGCAAAATGTCCTCGAAGCGGGTATCCCGATTTTGGAACCTTTTATCTGCACTATATTCCAAACAAAAAGGTGATCGAACTCAAAGCGTTAAAGCTTTATATCAACTCCTTTGCAAATCGCTATATATCACACGAAAACGTTGTGAATGAGGTTTTTGAGACGCTGCATGAAAAACTAGAACCTAGATGGATAAAACTCACCGCAGATTTTGAACCACGCGGCAATGTACACACGGTAATAGAGATAGATAGCGATACGATAGAAAAAGGGCGCTAGTGCCTTATCATCTTGTGCTAGTACAGCTTTTATTAGCACTGATGTCACTATTTTTACTTTGGCAAAGTATTGTTTATATAAAGCATCGGCTGCTTGTAAAGAGAATACAAAAAGAGCCCTTCCCTGCAGTATATGAGGATATATTAAACCAGATCCCTTACTACCGCAAAATACCCCAAAACTACCTCCCTCTTTTGCATTATCAGATACGTCTATTTATCGAAGAAAAAGAGTGGGAAGGGGTCTATACCGAAGTGACGCTTCAGATGAAAGTAACAGTAGCGTTTTTTGCCTGTTTGCTTGGTATGGGAAATAGATATACGTATGATAACCTTACAACAATTATGATCTATCCTTATGAATATATCGCTAAAGAGGTAGAGAATTTTGGTGGGATATTTCATAAACAAAAATATATTTTAGAAGGACAAAGTGTCGGCGATACAGTCATCATCTCTTGGCACAGCGGAAAAAAAGATATCAAAAAGATTTCGGCACATAATGTTTTAATCCATGAGTTTGCCCATGAGTTTGATTTTCAAAGCGGTGAGATAAACGGTATGCCGCCTCTTGATAGCACGCTGTATAACCAGTGGGCACAGCATATCTACAGCACTTATGAAAAACTCAATAAAAAGATACTCAAAAATCGCTTTTTAAACCGCTATAAAATCTTTGGTCGCTACGGCGGCAAGAACGAGGCGGAGTTTTTCGCCGTGAGTACGGAACTTTTTTTCGGACAACCACAAAAGCTTTACAAGCACTTTCCAAAGCTATACAAAACGCTGCAAAAGTTTTATAAACTTGACCCAAAAGAGTTTATAGGTTAGTCAATCCTTCGTTTTAGCTCCGAATACATTTTGCACCCTTCGCTGCTTTTTGCTTCACACGCTTTTGCATAAAATTGCAGCGCTTTTTCTTCATCTTTTTTGATTCTGTCACCGCTTTCATACAAAAGACCTAGGTTAAGACATGACATCGCACTCTTAAGCTCGCAACCTTGTTCCCAAACTTTTATCGCTTTTTGTGTATCTTGTACCGCTCCTTGACCCATAAAGGTCATATATCCGTAATTGTAGCAAGCACCGCCTGCATCATACGCACACGCCTTTTCAAATAACTTTGCAGCTTCAAACTCATCTTTTGCTACACCCTGTCCATCAAGATACAGCTGTGCTAAGTAATAACATGATTGTGGGTGTGCACTATGGCATCCTCTTTGTAAAAACTGCACGCTTTGAGCTATATCTTGCTTTTGATTGAGATTATTTTTTTGACTTGCGATAACTGCAAGATCAAAACACGCTTGAGATACTGCATGAGCGCACGCTTTTTCATACAACTTTTTAGCCTCCTTTGGCTGAGTGTTTTCAATATTTTGTCCTAAATTGTAGCAGCCAAAGGGATTGTTTAATACACATGCCTTTTTATAATATTTTGTTGCATTTTGCGTATTTTTGGCTATGCCTTTGCCCTGTTTATAGATATCACCCGCACCGACACACGCGATGCTATCACCGCTGTGACAAAGCTGTTTCATCATCTGCAATGCTTCAAAATACTCTTGCTTTTGATAAAACTGATGCGCTTGCTGTATTGTCGCTGCATTGAGTGCAACGACAAATACAAGAACAGATAGTAATGATTTCAAAATAATACTCCGTTTTTTACCGTTATTTTAACACAATTTAAAACCTATACTCTAATGTATTGAACCAACGGTCGTTATTGTCCCATTTTCCATAATAACTATCATCAGGACCGCCAAAAAAATCAAAATACGATTGGATACTTATATTACTGCTAACTTGATACTCAACCCCGTAGTGGTGCAGATACCCATCATCGTCTAGGTTTCGACTAAAAAGCCACTCAAGAGAAAGATCTTCATTGACCTTTGCATCAATCCTTCCTAAGATATCGTTTTGTCCTGCTCTTTGTGCCTGTGAACTTTCTACAAAATCTTCATGGTCTTGATTGCGCAATTTCCCCTCATTAGCATATTCTAAGGTAAAATTGATCTTATCAAGATAGATCTTTTTGACCCAATCATCCCACGTATAGGTCGTACCGATAACGGAGTTGATAAAATCATCATCTTTTCTAGCATGCGTTAACTGCAGATACGTTTCGCCGTGAAACTCAAATTTTTTATAGGTTGTTGAAAACCCTGCGCTTAAAACCGCAGCCTTTGGATGCTGTCTTGTGTAGGTTTCTTTTGTTTTATCATATTGTGCAAGCACTGCATAGGGAGAAACACCGTAATACCCTGCTGCAAAGAGATCCCATCCTCTATAGATCGTTTTTGCCCGCAGTAAGATACTTGCATTTTCAGCCTTTTTATCAATAATCTCACGCTCTATCTTATCATCTTCAATACCGTAAAAATCTTGGTTTCCACTCTCCCCATTTACCGTACCTGACCATCTTGATTGCGGTGAAGATGTTCTTGATTCATTGTACACCGGTATCAAAATAGCCGAGTAGGTTATAGGACCTGCAAAACGGTCATAGCGCAGTTGCCAAATCCCGATCTCTTTTGTTTGCATCGGATCATTTGCATCGGCAACTACATATTTATCTGCAGGTGAGTAGAGCGTTGACATCCCAATCTTGACCTTTTTCTTTCCAAGCGTATACTGGTTTTTGCCCTGTGAATAGACCCAATTTAACTCCACAAGTTCAAAGATGCGGCTATACCGATCGCGATCTTGAAACTCATGCGGGCCGCCTATATAGGTGTCATGCTCATTTCCCTCTTGCAACCATGTAGTGAGGTTAAAGATATTATTTCCCTCGATATATTTTGTTCTTGTTTCAAAAAGAGCATTTGCAAAGTGTTTTCTTTTATCTTGTTCATCAGACAGATCACCGCTACCGTGTAAAAAGCTGTATTGATTGAGTTGGAGCTTAAAATCCGTTGCATCAAAGATCTTTTCAAATCGAGATTTTTGTTTTGGGGTCTCTACAACAGCACTATCATCCATCTGGTCAAAAAGATCAAAATCATCGGCAACACCGGGTACTGTTAAACCTAAACAAAGTGTCAATGCAAAATATTTTTTTTTCATCATGAATCCTTATGTATTAAACTATCGGTTGTCTCGGCAAGCCTTACGCCCATGATTCCTGAGAGATTAAGAAAAAATCTTGATGTGATATTTGGCATTATCTTGCCGATTTTTTCTAAACTCTGCCAATCAAACTCAAGAAGAGTACAATCGTTTTGCGCAATCACATCTGCCGTTCTTTCAATATCGGCACTCAGTGCAATTTCACCGAAAATATCCCCGGGATAAAAGGTTTTAAGCTTTTTGCTTTGATCATCATAGTTGATACTTGCATACGCCTGACCATCAAGGATCAAAAAGAAACTTCTCTGTCTCTGTCCCTGTTTTATAATATGTTCATGTGCTTTAACGGTTTTGATATTTGAAGATAGAATTAACTTTTTAATATGCCACCGTTTCATCCCTTTAAAGATTTTGGATTTAAAGACGTTTTCTTTAAGATCAAACGCTATCATATCCCAAAGTGTAATAAGACGGGTTGATGAGAGCAGTATCGGAGTAATTAAAAAATCACAAATTAACGCCAATAGCATCACTAAAGCACTCAGCATCCCAAAGTAGATAACGGGAATAAAATTTGAAACAACAAGTACGCTAAAGCCTAAAAAAAGAGCGATAGAAGTCGAAAAAACGGGGCGAAACTCATGTTTTAAAGTCTCTTTAATTGCTAAATCCTGATCATTTAAAAGTTTCATCTCTTTGTTATAACGCACCATCAAGTGGATCGTATCATCAACGGCAATCCCAATAGCAATCGCAGCTACCATCGCCGTTCCTATATTAAGATCGATCCCAAAATAACCCATCACCCCAAAAACAAAAAAGATAGGAATTAGATTAGGTACGATACTTAAAAGTCCGGCTTTGATATTGACAAATAGTGCACTCATTAAGATAAAAATAATTACTAGAATAATAATAAGTGAAAATGCTTGCCCTTTTGCGATCGTGTCGGCAGCTTGGTTAACAAGAATCTTCTCGCCCGTAAATGTAAGCTCTAAACTTGGATCAATATGTTTTTTAAAATAGGTTTGTAACTCATCTGTTAAAGCATTGAGTTCATAAGAGGAGGTGATATTGTGTTTGACGACGATATTAGCTTCACTATAATCAGAGGTAACATAGGAGGAGAGATCGTTTTCATGAAACATCAAAAGATATTGTTGGATCAAAAATTCATTATCGGGAATTTTGTAAAAACTTTTATCTCCCTCATGCATCTCCCTATTCATCAATGAGATATGATCATTCACACCGATCACTTTATCAAATTTTTCGACACTTTTAAGTTTATTACTTATCCTTTCCAACTCTTGTAAAAAGTGCGGTTTTTTAAATGCATTTTTTTCGTTTGCATCAACTGTAAGATAAAAACTTTGAACCCCGGAGAGTTCACGATCGACAATATCGCTTTTTTGCCTGATATCGCTACTTTCTTTAAAATAACTGATCGTATCGTTGTTGATCTTTATTTGAAAGATTCCCGCTGCCATAAGCAGCGTAACAGCACTGACTACAGCAATAATAGGAACTTTTTTTGCGCTGATATAGGCAAAATATTTATCAATAATATTTGATACATGAGCAAAGCGTGCATGGTCTTGTTCTTTTGGTGGATGTTTTGTACCGAAAAAATGCAGATATGCAGGTACAAAGCTCATAGTGATCAAAAAGTTAGAAACCAACGCAAAAACAGTTACGATACCAAATTGGCGTAAGATAACGATATCGTTTGCGATAATAGAAGCAAATCCTGCTACGGTAGTTGCTGCAGTGAGTAAGATCGCTAGTCCTATCTTAGAACCCATATACTCAATGGCTAGTTTGCGTATCTTTTTTTTGCGTATTCCCTCCATATATTCCGATGCCATATGTGTATCTTCTGTAGCACCTATAACGATGAGTAGGGAGGGGATAATAACAGTGATAAGATTGATAGGTATATCAAAGATAGCCATAAATCCAAAGGTCCAAATAACAGAGATCGATGAAGTTACAAGTGGTAGTAATGCGTTGGCAAATGAGCGTAAACTTATCAGCAATACAATAAATAAAAGTGCCACCGATATCGGTATCAACGTCAACTGATCACTGATAATATAATCAATTAGTTGACTTTTAAAATAGGGAGATCCGATTTGAAAATACTCTTTAATCTCTCCATCAAGCATCGTAAGTATCTGATTAATATCATCTTTAATGATACTATCATACCCCTCCATTCCCTCATTTGGCTCAATATTGACGTTGATAGACATTACCGTTGCATCATCATTAAGAAGATTATTTTGTAAAATAGGATTATACAGTGCATCATTTTTAAACTGTATAACTTCATCTTCTGTTTGGGGCGGATAATAGGTGTCGATAAAAGGTTCTGTGATCAATCCACCATCACGCCAGATGATGTTTTTTTGATTAAACACTGCATGGACACTTTGGGTATATTTGTAATCTTCCAATCTATTGATTAATTTTGCAAGAAGTTGGACTTTTTCGACTGAAAACATCTCTTTATCTTTAAGATAGATAACAACTACATTGTCAGATCCAAACTTCTCTAAAGTTTGCTCATAAAACTCTTTTTGGGGATCATCTTTGATCATCAACCCGTCTGATGAGGGGTCGATGATAAGTTGGGGGATATATTTTGCAAAAAATACCGTTGTCAGGAGTACAAAGATAAATACATACAATGCTTTTTGATTAAAAAACGAAATCAGCTTTTGCACACCTAGCCTTTAGATTATCGCACTTGTGTATGCAGACCGTTTAAGATATATCTTTCTGTAAATACCTCATCTTTTATCGGTTTGTTTATCTGTGTTTTTACCGTTTTGATCAATGTCTTATGATCTTCTTTAAAATTATTCATCAACGTCATTTTTGCTCTATAAACCGTTCCTTCGATATTTTCAAACTCTTTAGATTGCTGTGTTTTAATAAGATCACCGTTTCTTCCGTAAAAGTCTATTTTGACCGTTGAATAGATATCTTTAGCCACCCATAGCACTCGTTTGGAGTAGGATGTGTCTTTTTTATAACTTTCAATCGGTTTTGCTTCAATAACCCAGCAATCATGCCCCTCTACCTGCTCCTCATCGATGATTGTGTAATCAAAATTATCTAAGTTTTCGCTACTCATATCCTCATAGGTAAAATCTGTTCCCATAAAGTAGTTTTTCTTACTTCCCTTTGCGATTCTTTGCATCTTACCAAGTGCGGTCATATACAACCACTGATCATCGTCTCGCTCTACTTGTTCCCATGTCAAAAGTGCCGTTCCCTTGATGCTTGCAGGTTCGATAAACGTAACCAATGCTCTATTTTGTCCCTCTTGCATCTGCTTTATATTTTTAATGACCTGTCTTGCCTCTTTATCCCCGTTACCGCTAATGAGAAGCATCTGTTCATGAATATACTCCGTTTGTGTGGATTGTCTTTCATCTTGCATTTGCATAATCTCTAGCCCCGTTTTAGCAGATAAATGTATTGCCGATACTAAAAATAGCATCGCTATAAAAAGCTTTTGCATCCTTGACCCTTTGCTATGGTTTTTAATGTTTTTTCAAGTTATTATTAATGATTATTGCCGTAATCTCATTTTTTGTCAAGAAAGGCTTTGTAATCGTTAATCTTTTGTTAAACTTTGTTACTGTCTGATACATCTTTTTTATTCTCTTTTTTTTGATTAAGCCTCTTTATTTCATCATCGCTAGGAAGCCCGTAATCACTCATTTGCGCTATATCATTTTGAAAGAGCATGCCTCGATGCTGCTTGTATACTTGACACTCTTCATAAAGATATTCAAACACTGCATCAGCTTTATCATTTTTTACTAAAACGCTAATTATAAATACTTCAATACTCTCTCCCGTGATTAAACTTTCACCCCTTGCACGGCTATAGTTTGCCGTTTGTACATCCATCTTTTCTCTCATCGTTTTAAGAATCGTATCTATATCGGTTTGTGTTACGATTGCCGTTATCAACTTAGCCATTTTCTATCTTTTGAATGATCTCTTGCGGAATATATGTTGCAGCTTTTTCAAGCTTTGTAATATAGATAAAACCCATTCCGGGAGTATCTAGCTCACCGGCTAAATACATTGCGTCAAAGACTTTATTGGATTGTTCACTAGATACTATGATGTTAATTACCTCTTTTTCCGCTTCAACAGCAACCCCGTAAATCCCTAAACGCTCTCTTACACCACTTCCTTGTGCATAATACACCGTCGCTCCCTGTGCTCCCACTGCGTACGCTGCTTGAGTGATT
>JBNJHJ010000015.1:0-531 GCA_051748365.1 Campylobacterota bacterium | reverse complement strand
CGGCAAACCCTTTTTGTACGATACACGTTATCAACTCTACATCCGTAAGCACCGTTACCTGTCTTGCCGTTTGACTCATCTGTTATCCTTTTTTATAGATACTACGCTTTTATTTTTGATCTTTACCCAAAGCCCCGTCCCCAAAACGGTCAAAATCGGGCCGATTGACGCTAATGACAAAATACCAAATCCATCAATCGTATCAATAGCATTACCAAAACCTAAGCCCATCGCAAGGACTAACGGTACGGTAATAGGACCTGTGGTAACTCCCGCGCTATCCCAAGCGATATTGCTAAACTCTTGGGATGAGAAATAGGTAAAAATAACAGCTAAAAGATACAGCGGCAATATAAGGTATCCTAAGGAAATATCATAGATGATTTTTACAACTCCAAGAGCAATTCCTAAGCCTACTCCTATAGATACGGCGTAGATCAACGTTGTTTTTTTAAATACTCCGTTTGTTAAGTTTTCTACCGTTATGCCAAGCGCGTTTAAGGCAGGTTCGGCAAGTGTAGCACCAAATCC
>JBNJHJ010000014.1:0-16001 GCA_051748365.1 Campylobacterota bacterium | reverse complement strand
AAATAGATGGTTACCGTCAATTGTTATCCACGGCATAACCAAACCAACCACTGTTATCAGTAAAAACACCCAGTAGCGTTTTATTCTGTAGGGAGTGGGGGTTTGTGTTACTGTACCGTTTTGCAACTATTAATCCTTCTGATCTGCCTTAACGACGTGGTCGACGTTATCGGCACCGATCATTTTAATATCCATCGGATTTTCTAGCTTATAAAAGTTTTCGGCATTGTTTTGCTGTGCGCCGATTGCAAGAAATGTTAAAAATCCCAATATCGCAAGCAGTAAAACAGTTGCTATAAGCATCCCTGAAATACCGTTAATTCCGAAAATGTTTCTATTTTCATTCATCATTCTCTCCTTACAGTTGCAACGTATTGATATACGTTGTTAACGCTTCAACTTGTGTATCGGTTAACCTACCGTCATAATTAGGCATCTGACCGATTGCACCGACTTTACCGTCTTTTATAACTGCTTGCATCAACGTATTGTCATACTCTATGATATTTGGTCCAACTCCTGCCATACCTTCTCCATTAGCACCGTGACACATTGCACAAGCTCCGGCATAGATATCACTCCCTGCACTATCAGATGCAGACATTCCGTTTGCAACATATCTAGCAACCGTTTTTGCTTCATCTTCTGTGAGCATTGCACCGGTATTAGAGTTGTATAAACCGCTCATATCCGGCATTCCTCCGGGATAGGTACTACTAAAGTTATTCCCACCGTTTTGGATAACATACAGCACGCTTTCTTCACTAATTCTGTGTGTTAAATTTGCTGCTTTATTATTCATCCCATCAGCGGTGATTCCGTGACAAGGAGCACACTGTACTAAAAATACGGATTGACCCATATTTCTTAAGTCTGTGTCACTTGCATTTTCCCATTTTGCTTCATAAGAAGCAGCGTGTGCTTTTGTCTCTTCATTCCACTCACCGACTTGGCTATATGCCCATAGCGGATAGCCTGATGTCCAGTACCATGCAGCCCAGATCATTGTTCCGATAAATGAAAGAGCCCATCCGATAGGCAACTCATTTTTATACTCACCGATACCGTCCCAGTTGTCTCCTGTAAGATCACCGGTTGCTGTATCGTTTTTGATTTGATTGATGTACTTTAAACTTACACCAATGACCAAAATTAATAAAATTATAGCTGCTGCAATAGTCAGTTGATTTACTATATCATCACCGATAATGTCTCCGACGTAGTAGAAGACACCCCCCATCATGATGGCAGCAACAATAATCGATACGATAACAATCTTTTTCATTTTAATTGCTCCTTTGGTTTTTCGGTATCATCGCTTCGTTTTTCAACCGGCGCATCAGATATCTCATCATCTAGCGCCATCTTTCCGTACTTTTCGTAATCTCTGATACCTTTTTTTTCGCTTCTGTAAAGATGAACGATATATCCGTACAAAATCAAGGTCAGGACTACTGTGTAAACGATATATGCATAACCTTGAAGCTCGTAAATATTATCCATCTTTTACCCCTCGTTACTTCAAGTGATTATTCATATATGCAATGATAGCTACAATCTCAGGTATTTCACCTCTTGCAACTGCGTCTTTAACATCTTGTGTTCTCATCTGTGCCGCAATCTGCTCTGCTTGTTTTAAAGCGTGCGCTCTGGCATCTGCTAAATCACCAAGTGGAACATCAACACTACCGTTTCCATTGATATCTTTATCATATGGCGTGTTAAATATATTTTTAACCGTTACCGCTTCTGCGTATGCCGAATCGATATCAACCATATTGGTAAACTGGTGTTTATATGCAGGCATAATTGAACCCGGGACTACCGATTCAGGATCCCACATGTGGTTTTCATGCCAATCAGTCGTTCTGTAGTTTCCGACTCTTTTTAGATCAGGTCCCGTTCTTTTTGAACCCCAAAGGAATGGTCTATCATATGCATATTCACCACTCAAACTATACATACCGTACCGGTCTGTTTCAGTTTTAAACGGGCGAATAAGCTGTGAGTGACACGCAATACAGTTATCTTTTACATATACATTTTTTCCTGCAGTTTCTAAAACCGTCATCGGTCTTGTACCGTCAACGGGTCTTGAAGCTTGTGCAAAGTTCGGCAAGATCTCAATAAGACCTGCAAAAGCAATTACGACAAATACACCTACTGAAAAAAAGAAAGGTCTTTTTTCTAACCAATGAAACATCATCTACCTCCTTATGCCGACATAGGTGTTTTGTTTTGCAAAGAAGATCCCTCTATTTGCTTACCAACACGGAATGTTTTGTAAATATTATAAGCAAACATTAAGAAACCAACTAGATATAAAACACCAGCCAACGCTCTAATTGTATAGTATGGAGCCAATACGGTTACAGTATCGATAAACGAGTACGCTAAGTTACCGTATTCATCAACTGCTCTCCACATCATACCTTGAGTAATACCTGCAATCCACATACTTGAAAAATACAGTACGATTGCAACTGTTTGTAACCAAAACTGTTTTTCCATCAAACTCTTAGAATACAACTCTCTATTAAAAATTCTTGGAGCCATGTGAAAGATAGAAGCCATAATCATAAATACAACCCAACCTAAAACACCGTCGTGAACGTGTCCGGGGATCCAGTCTGTAAAGTGCGCAATAGCATTTACCGATTTGATCGATTGAATTGGACCTTCAAGTGTAGAAAGCATATAAAACGTTGATGCTAAAATCATAAATTTAATAATCGGATTTTCCGTTAATTGATTCCATTCACCCTTCATGGTAAGGAGCATATTAATAGCACTACCCCATGACGGTAAAATTAAAACAACAGAGAAAACCGAACCGAGTGATTGCACCCAATCAGGAACAGTAGAGTAGATCAAGTGGTGACCACCTGCCCATAGATAAACAAACATTAAACCCCAAAACGATAGTAATGAAAGCTTATATGAGTATACCGCTTGACCTGATTCTTTTGGCAAAAAGTAATAGATCATTGCAATAATAGGTACGGTAAACCCAAATGCCACGGCATTGTGTCCATACCACCACTGTACTAATGCATCATTTGTCCCTGCATACATAGAAACAGAGTGCCAAATACTTCCGACTCCGCCGCTTGCAAAGTATGTAGGAATCTGCATATTGTTAAACAGATACAGCATTGCGATACCTAAGAAAGTTGCGATGTAGTACCACATAGAGATATAGAGTGTTTTTTCACGTCTAATACCGATAAGTCCAAACATACCGACACCCCAAAGTACCCAAACAACAACAACCAATAGATCTATCGGCCATGCAAGTTGTGCATACTCTTTACCTTGTGAAATACCTGCAAATAGTGTAAATACGGCTAACACCATTACAAACATATACAACCAAAAATGTATCTTACCTAAAGCCATTAAAAACGGTGATTCCGATAATGACACCTTAAGAACTCTTTGACCTACATAATACCATGTAGCCCAAACGCCACTTAATGTAAATCCAAAGATAACAGCATTAGTGTGAAGCGGTCGCAATCTTGAGAAAGTACCGTACTCACCTAATAGGTAGTTAAGCTCCGGAAAAGCCATTTGTGCAGCGATCAGCGTTCCAATCAACATACCGACTATCCCAAACAAAATTGTTGAAAAAACAAACAATCTTGCGATGGAGTAGTCATATTCCAATGCAGCATTATTTTGCATTGTCATACCTCCTATAAAGTTTTAGCAAATCTACTAATCGGGCAAAAAGTAGACTAGACAATGCTATATTACTACAAAATTTGTAATTTTTGACTTAAATCAAGCTTTTTAAATCTAGAAAGTTATATTTTCGTAAATTTCTACGCTATCAGTGATAGATAGGGCATCAATACTATAAGTGGAGGTTATATTTTCAGCTTTGAGGTAGATGTTTACCGCCTTGATTATCTTTTGTAACTTTTTCGGCGTAATGTCATAGATAGGATCATAAGCACTACCGCTTTTGACTTCAAAAAAGTGGTAGTGCCCCTCTTTAGTAGCGATGATATCGATCTCTCCAAAACGGCAATAATAGTTTCGCTGCACTATCTTATAACCCCTTTTCTTGAGGTAGTTACAAGCCTTTTGCTCGGCTATATCACCTAACTTTTTGGACATTAACTTCAATAGCCTTAAACTGTGCAGTGTGGATCATATCATCACACCCATCACCAAAGAGAAAATTGATCTTGCTTTTTGCATGGTGAAAGGTGGTAAAAAGTGTTTTTGACTTTAAAGAGGGATTAAAAACTATCTTTAACTCCGAAGTTTGCCCATAATCACTTTTTATAATAATCTTTTGACAATCAAATAACTCTCTATCGGCTTCACTCACCTCTACAATATCTTCGGGATAGAGTTTTGCAATCATTTCGCTTTGCTTTGTTTGTGCCCCGTTGTTGTAGTGATAGAGCACTCTTCCGGTTGTTAAAATAAACTCTTTTGAGTAACTTTTGGGTTTGTAACGGTGGTAGTGAAAGTGCCCCAAACGATCATCGGTGCGAAAACTTTGGGTATGCAACACTTCACTTCCCTCTCCATGCTCAATTGGCCACTGCAAAGGATTATCTTGCAGCAACTCATAACTTGCACCGCCAAAGCGCGAAGAAGCGACCTCTTGCACCTCTTGCCATATCTGCTGTGCATCGCTGTAGCTGCTGGGTTTACCCATTTTTTGTGCCACTAGCTGCATCACTTCCCAATCATCAGGCAGCGGTGATTGCACCAAAGGAGATGATAGATGCAAGCGCCTTTCTGCGTTGATGTAGATCCCTCTTTTCTCATACGCACTTTTTACACCAAATACGACATGTGCAAACTTGGTCACTTGCGTTTCAAACAGTTCATGTACCACAAGCATATCAAGCTTACGCAGTGCACTTTGCATGCTGTTTTGATTAGGATGTACATGTGCTAAATCTTCCCCGACATTATAGAGAGTTTTGATCGTACCCTCATGGATCGCTTCTACCACCTGCGGAGTCATCAAACCGATCTCTTTGGGTTCATTATAATCAGGAGCAAAATAGGGTAAACAGCCCATATCGCAGGTGCCTTGCACATTGTTTTGTCCACGTAGCGGCATCAATCCCGCTCCGACTTTTCCGATATTTCCCGTTATCATCCCCAGATGCGTGATAGCCATCACGGTTTTTGACCCGTGTTCATGTTCGGTAACGCCAAGCCCCCAAAAGATCATACTTTTTTTGGTCGCTAACTCTTGAGCAACATCATAGACCTTCTCATACAGATCTTCATACCCGCTAAGCGTATGCAGATATTTTGGATTGGCGTAAGGATCATCCATAATCTTTTGTTTAAAGCTTTCATATCCGCTTGTTCTTTTTTGCAAAAAGTCTCTATCTTCTAATCCAAGTTCAAAGATAGCATAACAGAGCATATTGATAATCATCAAGTTTGATTCAAATGGGATAGTGAGGTGGTATTTTGCCTTTTTGCTCAGTTCAATCTCGCGGATATCGATCGTTGCGATATCGGCTTTGGCACGGATCATCTTGCCTGAAACAATAGGATGGGCTTGAGTCGTATTTGATCCAATTACGAGCATAAACTGTGTGTGAAAGATTGAATCATAACTATTTGTCGCCGCACCTTCGCCGATAGTGGTTTTCATCCCCTTTAAACTCGGGGAGTGACAGATGCGTGCGCAACTATCGATGTTAGCAGAACCTAGATACTCCCGTGTAAATTTTTGAAAAAAGTAACTATTTTCGCAACTTGTTCTTGCGCCCCCGATACTTGCATGGGAAGAGGGAGTGTACTTTTTTATACTTTGTTGCAGCTTCGAAGCCACCGCATCGGTTGCCGTTTGAAGGTCGGTTTGAAAAAATCTTTTTGAATGCGGGTGCAGTTTATCGCTTGCAATCCCCATTGTACGGGCAAACTCTTTTTCTATCAAAGGAGCCGTTACTCTTTGAGCAGAGGTTAAAAACTTAAACCCTTTTTTCCCCTTGATGCAGAGTCTTCCTTGACTAACCACACCATCTTGTAACCCTTTTATTTTTATAACTTCATTATCTTTTACCGTTGCTTCTATCTCACACCCTACCCCACAGTAGGTACAAACCGAAGCTATCTGTTTTTCCATTAACTTTTCCTAATCAATTCGAATCATCGCCGGTTTGGTAAACACGTTTTGGTTTTCAAACAGTTCATCCATCACCTTCATGATGCTTTCTTCCTTACAAATATGCGTTGCAACTAACAGATTTGCCATTTCGCTGCCTGAGGGTTTTTGCATCATCGTCTCAATCGAAATATCATACTTTGCAAAGGTATCGGAAATCTTTGCTAACACTCCCGCTTCATCGTTGACAAGTAGCCGCAGATAGTATTTTGAACGGATCTGTTTTGGATCGACAAGCTTCAGATCTGTTTCAAGCGGTTTATTGTACCCAAGCATCGCCGAAGCGTTGCCGCGAACGATATCGATAATATCTGCAATCACCGAACTTGCCGTTGCATCACCGCCGGCACCGGGACCGTAGTACAGCGTTTCGCCTACTTTATCACCCACGGCACTGATACCGTTCATCACACCGTCAATCTTTGCAACCATCGAAGTATCATCGATCATACACGGATGCACCCGAAGTTCTACGCTATCACCCTTTTTCTTTGCCATTCCAAGGAGTTTAATCGCATACCCGAACTTATTTGCAAACTCTACATCAATAGGGGAGATACTCTCAATCCCTTCTATAATAATATCTTCAGGCTTTGCATCAATTCCATACGCGATACTTGCTAAGATCAAAAGCTTATGCGCTGCATCAAAACCGCCGATATCAAAAGTGGGGTCAGCTTCTGCGTATCCTAAATCTTGAGCTTCTTTGAGCGTCGCATCAAAATCCGCCCCCTCGTTGATCATCTTTGTCAAGATATAATTACACGTTCCGTTCATAATCCCCGAAATCGATTCGATATGATTTGCACTGAGTCCTGTTTTAAGTGCTTGGATTATGGGAATCCCCCCCGCAACACTGGCTTCATATCCAAACGCTAAATCTTTTTTGCTTGATGCAAGTTTTTGTAGTTCATAACGGTGGTAAGCAAGCAACGCTTTATTTGCCGTCACAACGCTTTTTCCCTTTTGCAACGCTTTTTGGATCAGTTCAAAGGGTTTATCCACACCACCCATAAGCTCAACGACGATGTCGATATCTGCATCATTTAAGATATCGTCGGGATTGTCGCTTAACGCTATCTCGATATCACGCTTTTTTGTTATATCTCGTACGACACCTTTGGTAGCAATAATCTTTTTTCCCGCTCTTGCTTCAATGATATCTGCATTGTCTTGCAGTATATTAATAACGCTCTCTCCGACCGTTCCGACTCCTAAAATACCTATTTTTACCATTATTTACCCTCTTGATCTTTAAATTATTTTTTATATTCACTCAAAAATTTCTTTATATTTCTCGCAGCTTGTCGTGTTCTTTTTTCATTTTCAATAAGCGCAATGCGTACATACCCCTCGCCAAACTCGCCAAACCCGATCCCGGGACTTACGGCAACTTTAGCTTCGGTAAGCAGGCGCTTTGAAAACTCTAGTGAGCCTAAATGCTCCACCTCTTTAGGGATCTTTGCCCACACAAACATCGTTGCTTGCGGTACCTTCATCGGCCATCCCGCATTATTAAAGCTCTCCACTAGCACTTCACGGCGCTTTTTATATTTTGTCACTATCTCATTTTGCACCACATCATCCATCTCATTGAGTGCTATGGTAGAAGCTACTTGAATAGGCGTAAACATCCCGTAATCGATCCAGCTTTTTATCTTTTGAAGCGCTCCGACAAGCTTTTTATTCCCTACGATAAAACCGACTCTCCAGCCTGCCATATTGTAACTTTTACTCATCGTAAAACTCTCCACCGCTACTTCATCAGCACCCTTGACGCTTAAGATCGAAGGGGTTTTATACCCGTCAAACGTAATATCGGCATACGCTATATCACTGATGATATAAAATCGCTCCTGTTTGGCAATTTCGACCAATCGTTCATAAAAATGCGGCGTCACCGTTGCTGTTGATGGATTGTGCGGGAAATTTACGACGACAAACTTTGGCTTTGGCACAGCGGTTTTGAGCGATTTGTACAGGTTTTGGAAAAAGACCTCTTCATCGACTTTGTAATCCTCATCAAATACAAGCGGCATCTTTTGGACATTACCCCCTGCTAGTACAAAAGCATAGGAGTGGATCGGATAGGTAGGATCGGGCACGATCGCTACGTCACCGGGATTGGTTATAGCTTGTACAAGATGCACATACCCCTCTTTTGATCCCATTGAAGCAACCGATTGCGTCTCAGGATCAAGATCGACATTATACTTTCGTTTGTACCAATCACAGATTGCAAGGCGCAGTTTATACACCCCCTTACTTGCACTGTATCCGTGTGTTTTTTCACGCTCAGCTACCTCTATGAGTTTGTCAATAATTTTCTCAGGTGCTTTGCCGTCGGGATTTCCCATACTAAAATCGATTATATCCTCACCTCTTCGCCTTGCTTCCATCTTCAAGTCGTTAACCACCGCAAAGATATACTTTGGCAGTCTATTCATCTTTTCAAACTGAATTTCATCAAACATCTTATCTTTCTCCTCTTAACTTAACTCGCATGCCACCGTTTAAATTCTCCATCTGATACAGATCCGATATCGAGATGTAGTGTGTTTGGTTTGTGAGTGTCACATTTAGCGATTTGCGTATTCTATCATCAGTTATCACTTCGATAATATTTAAATTTTTATCGTATAAAATTACTTGCGGGTACCACAGACTCCCGCTTAACGGTTGTAATTGTACCTTTTTGCCTAGGCTTACATCAAGGATTACGTCATTGATCGCTTTTAAAATATCAAAATTTTCCTCAGGATGCAGCTGCTGTACATCTAATCTTGTGTCATACATATTAATCACATACTCATAACTATACTTTGATGTTTTTTGCATCTTTGATATTTTGGTATTGTGCTCGCCTAAGCGCTGTGCTAAGATCAAAGGATCGATTGCGTAATTACCCGGATAACTGATCTGAATCTGCATCTTGCTATCTCTGTATTGTACATGATCGATAAAGTAGTAGGTAAACCCCATCTGCTGCAAAGTGTCATTGATCAGTTTTAAAAAAAGTGTATGCTTTGAGTTGCTACTAAACGTGATCGTCGTCGTTTGGGGCGAATCATAAAAAAGCTCTAACAATCCATTGTCTTTTAGTACCTCTGCAACAGCAACAACATCAATCTCTGACCCCTTATAAAACTTTTTCTCATCGCTAAAAAGCGCGTCTATCAACGCTTTGTGCCTGTCATACTGCTTTGTATCAACCAATCCCGTAATCACTTCATCAAGAGATTGACCCCATAAGACAACTGAGAAAAAAGCCGCTACAAGTAGTTTTTTCACCACAATCTACCCTCGTTTAACTCTCTAAATGCACTTTCGTTTAAAACCTGTAACTCCCCGTCTACAAAATGAAAATACTGTCGATCACCCGTTCGAAACTCATTATCGCCTATATCAAAACGTCCATGACCGGTAATGATGATCGTATTGTCTGCATCGATAATAATTTCACCGGCTGTGTTTCGCTGTACTCGCTCATTGCTATCTAGGTTAATATGCCCAAGCCACAATCTTCGAAGCGGTTGTATCACCACCTCTTGCATCGCAATCCTATCAAGTACTTTTGCATCTTCTAACGCATTTTCACCCTCTTGTGTGCTACCGTTTTGCGGTGTTTCATCCGAAGCTTGCAGATCGATCTGCTCTTCTATAATTACTTCATCTATGTTTTGTTCTGTCTCTTTAGGCACCTCTTGTTCTACCTGATCTTGCGGTGGCAGTGTTTGTTTTTCTTCTTGTGTATCTGCTTGTTCAATCTTTGCAACCTGCGGTGAAGTTTGTTCTAACTGCTGCACTACTTGACTTTCTTGCATCGTCTGCGTTTGTGTTGTAGCTTGTATCTCTTTATCAACTGAATTATCATCTGACATCGCAAGTGCTGTGCTTTTGGATGATGAACTGTTTTGAAAATTCATAAGATAGAAGGTGTAGCTAATTCCCCCGACAAGAAGTAACACGACAAAAGCGCCACCGGCAAACTTTTTTTTGCCGCCGTAGCGCCTTTCAGTGACTAGTAACTCTTTTGGAACATAGTTTTCATCGTGTAAAGCCTGTTTGATACGCTCTTTTTGACCGCCCAAATCAACCTCAAACTCTCTTTCTACAATTTTTAAAAACCCTAAAGCGTTAGCTTTGCTGACACTATCGTAATCCTCGTTTAAAAGATTTAAAATATTATCGTTTGAAATCTTTGTACGTTCGTTTATCTCTTGTAATCCATATCTATCAATCAACTCTTGTATTGTCATTGGCAATCCTATTTATGATGATTCCTGCTGCTACACTTACGTTGAGCGAATCAAACGGTCTATGCATCTTTACAGCAACTTTATGGTCTAACTTTTTCAGTATCTTACCGCTAATTCCCTTGCCTTCACTGCCTAAAACCAAAGCAACCTTTTGAGCAAACTGCACCTGTTCTATAGTTGTTGCATCGGTCGTGGCACCGTAGGTAGTAAATCCAGTCTGTTTAAGTTCGTTTAACACATCAAAAATATTAAACTCTACGGCAAAATCCAACTCAAACAGTGCAGCACTACTGCTTCTTGCGATCGCTGCGTAGTTCAAAGATCTCACTCCCGTTGCAATCACTGCATCGGCACCCAAGGAGTACGCAGTTCTTATTATTGCACCGATATTGCCTACATCGGTAATTTCATTTAAAATTACAATAAAAGAAGCACTTTTTATCTGCTTAAAATCTACAGGTTCAAACTCATCGACCTCCATCAAAATACCCTGATGATTTCCTCCGCGACTGAACCCTTGCGCTTTTTTATTGTCAATTATATCAATTTTATCTCTATATTTAGCAAAAGTTTTATTATCAAGCACCGTTTTTTTACTTAAATATATTTTATGAAACGCTTTATCGTTTTTTAACATATATTCACAACACTGTTTTCCGTAAATTATCATTATCTCTCTTTATTTTGATTTATCAATTCATTATACCACTGCTTAGCCGTTTTTTTACCTAGCTTAGCTAAGAGTTTTGATTTTGGCTTTGGTGCCATATCAAGCTGCATTATCTGCGATCTATCTAGCTGCAGCGTATCACTCTCTCTGCCGCGAAGTATCACGACCCATTCGCCCTTGCTATTTTGTAAAATAATATCTTTTGCTCTACCGTGATAGTATTTTTGAAACTTTTTACTGATCTCTTTGGCCAAAAATATCTCCCTATCTCCATCTTCTTGCACAATGCGCTCTAGCAGTTTTTGGATGCGATGCGGGGCTTCATACAAGATGATATCTTGCGTACTTGACAATACTTGCGCAAGAGCTTTTTCTCTTTTTTCTTTGGGCAAAAACCCGTAAAATACAAAGCTACCTTCAAACCCGCTTGCTGCATACGCCGTAATGGCAGCACTTGCACCGGGATAGACATCATACTCAATACCGTTTTGGCGACAATAACGCACCAAAAGCGCTCCGGGATCACTGATTGCAGGCATTCCCGCATCACTAACATATACAATATCATTATCAAAAAAGTCTGTACCTAGCTCTTTTAATCTTTCATGCTGATTGTGATGGTGAAACGAAATAAATGTAGCGTTACAATCTATATCATGGGTTTGTGAAAGTAGTGCTATCAACTGCTTTGTAACACGCGTATCTTCGCATAGTATCGTGTGTGCACTTGAAAATTTATCTAATGCTCTGTAGGTTATATCTTGAAGGTTTCCTATGGGTGTGGGGACAAATGTAAGCAAGTGAAGCCTCCAAGAAGGAGGTATCCGTTATGATAAGTTGTATTTTTTCTTAAACTTATCGATTCTTCCGGCAGTATCTGCAACTTTTTCAGTTCCCGTGAAAAATGGATGACAAGCGTTACAGATATCAATTCTCATCTCACTTTTGTTTGATTTGATCTCAAAACTGTTACCGCATGCACATGTTACTTTGCACGGTTCATAGTTTGGGTGAATATCTTTTTTCATATCTTTATCCTCTATATTTGATTGGCTTAAAAAATTATTGAAACTATATCCAAAAAAGTTTATTTTTTACTTAAAAAGTCTACTTAGTTTTTATCTCGTAGTGATATTTTTTGAGTTCAAAGCTTCCCGTTAAATTTCCGTCCACCATCTCAAACTCAATAGGAAACTCCGCTTCTAAAATATTTGAGTAACGATTGACATCACTTAAGAATCGGTAAAATTTCATCGGTGTTTGCATTGAGGTCGTTACTTTTATCTTATAGCGCACAAACTTATCTTCTTGCAAAGGTTCCTCTTTGCTAAACTCTACTTTGTCAAAAATATCTTGCATGTAGCGCATAAAACTATTTTCATCAAAACTATTAGCAAACGCATCGACCTTGTTTTTGTTTTTTGTTTTTAACTCTTTGAGAGTCTGCACCGTTTCTTCATGGTTTTGCCGCACTATTTCAAACTTTTCTTTTACCTCAAGATGCGTTGTATTTTGCTTTTTATAGTAATTTACCGATGGAATGGCAAGCAGGATAAAGAGTAAAAATAAAAGTATTATGATAGCTATAACACCTATAAGCAAGCGGATCAGTTTTAACTCTTTTGGGTTCACTGTACCAATCCTCTCTCATCTTCTAAAACATTCACCGACACAAAACGATACCATCCGTTTTCTAAGCTGTAAAAGGTTGTTCTATTTTCATGAAATATTGATTTAAGCGGTGAGAGCAGCATAAAGTTATACACCTCTTTTGAAGGAGTAATTCCATACAGCACAAGGCGATCTTTTTCCATCACCGATTGTGTGAGTGTAATTTGATCGGGAATCAGAGCAAAAAGATTTTTGATGCTTTCTTTTAACAATTCATTGGTCGTATACACCTCATCGGCTTTTTTTTCTAACTCCCGTATCTGTTCTATCTCATACTCATACGCAATCATCTCTTGTCCCATCACAATCATCTGTTCATCCATAGACTTCACCTGTGTACTTTTTGAAAATCCCTGCACATACAAAAAGATCGAAAAGCCGATGATTATCAATGCAATAACGATTAAAAATGCAAAGAGTATTTTACTTTCTACATCAAAAAAAGAACGCTTTTTAGGAGTGATAAAACTAAGTTCATGCATCAGACTTTTCCTTTAAAACAAGGTTTAAACACTCTTTATGTAGATCGATGCTATGAGGTTGCACGTCACAAAACAGTTCATCTTCAATCAAGTCATACACATTTTTGCTCAGTGACAAAGTGTCTATAATCTGAATCTCTTGAACAAAATCACTCTGTACCTTTTCATCATGATAAAAGTTATTAATAGCATTTTTAATCGCTTCATAGATGTGCAGATCATACTCTTTAAGCTCACTCACGTCATGCATATCCTCTTCACTGATATTACTACTATCTTCTTCAGAATCTTCCTCATCAAGCTCATCCATATCATCAAGTTCATCCATATCGTCTAAATCGTCTAGATCATCAAGTCCGTCAAAATCATCCATTGCATCATCAAATTCACCCATCCCGTCAAGATCAAAGTCATCATCTTGCTCTATATCTTCATCTATCTCATCCTCAAACCCGCTGCCCCCTATCGTAATATTATCACCGTAAACTAGATTATCATCACTATACATGGCAATATAGAGCCGATCTTGACGGTGCAAACACACCATCTGCGTCCCGATAAAGGGCGTTCTTACCGCATCAAGAATAAAAAACGGCGAAAAAATATAATCAAGATCATAGGGTTTAAAAAGAAGCTGGTCACTCTCTAAATCCATAATAGAGATGTAGCTGCTAAAACCGCCTTTACATACATATTTTATGATCGATGTATCAACATCAAAAGCTACAAGATCAGCCTTGGAACATCCCGCAATCGCTGAACAGCTTGCTGCTGCACTTAAAAACACAAGTTGGGCTTGAGGGTACGCGGATATAAACTCTTCGATATACTCTTTTGCCTCTTTTGAAAGAGTATTATTGTCAATTGTAAAAGAGCTTTCATCAATCGATTCAACCTGCGTACCGTTTATGACGTACTGGGTTGCATTGAGCCCCTCTTGCGATTGGGTAAAAACGATATATGCATCGGGCCACAGATACTTTAACCACTTTTTAAACATCGCTATCCCCGCTACATAGCGGATGTGCATCCATATATGTTTGCATCTTTTTACCCCTGCTTAGCTTTGTATAGATCTGTGTAGAGCTGAGTGATTCATGCCCCAACAGTTCACTCACATCCTTTATCCGTGCACCGTTTTCAAGCAAATCCGTTGCAAAAGAGTGCCGTAATTGATGTGGTGTAACTTTAATTCCTATTTTTTTAAAACTTTTTTCTAACCTATATCTTATGGTATTTTGACTTAATTTTACGCCATCAATCTCAAACAAATACCGATTTGGTGCATATTTTTGTCTATAATGGGCAACTTTTTGCGCTACACTCTCAAGAAGTGGAATGTTTCGTATCTTATCTCCCTTTCCCCTAACACGAACCCATTGCCGCTCAATATCCTCAAGTTTTAAATTTTCCAACTCACTTATACGAAGCCCTAGTGCATAGATTAATTCAATAATCAAAGCCGTCATAGCATCACTTTGAACTATCGCTTCATCGATATATTTTTTTTCAACGGGTTTTGGCAGGGTTTGGGCTACTTTTATCTTACTATCGGCATAGAGTTTTATCTCCATAGCCTTTTGTGTATTCAAAAATTTTACAAAAGAGCGAACGGCACTGAGCTTTTTTGAAATAGTCTTTTTGTTTTGATCTTTTATCTGCATTCTAAAGGGTGTGATATCTAAAACCTCTACTGCATCTTCGGTAAAAAAATGTGACACCCTACTCATCTGCCGCAATGCAATAGCATAGGTTTTAACACTTGCTCCACTGTAGCCGCGAATATCTTTTAGATACGATAAAAACTCTTCAATCTCTTTTTCTAAGATCAAGACCTATCACCTCTATCTTCATCCCTAAACAGCGAATCATATAGCTTTTGAAAATTATCTCTATATTTTTTTGCATCCTCTACCAACACTTTGTCATGAAGCATCTTTGATTTTAACCGCTCATAACTTTGCAACACCACCTCGGCTAACATTTTTATCTTGAGTTTATCGGCCCTGCTGATCTCTTTTTTGTTTGATATCTGCTGTATCTGCGCATAGTACTGCTTAGCTAATTCGATAAACTCGATATGTTTGAGTGCATTTTGACTTTGCACCTGTATCGTAAATGCCATATTGTTATAATTGTTGCGCTCATACGCTTGCGAAGCTACCGTATAAGCGTTTTGATAATCGCCTATCGTGTAGTATGCTTTTGCTTCAAGAGAGAGTCTATAGGAGGGATTAAGATAAAAATATAGTGCCATAACGGCAAGCAAAAGCAGTGCACCAAGGGCATAGAGTTGTTTAGATCGCATAACGCAGCATCTTTTCTTGCAACTGTGTCGTTTCGATTGCATCAAAACTCTCAAGTTGCAGCGATTGTACATAGATATCAACTGTGCTAAAGGGTTTAGGTACTGTAAACTTATCCCAACTATTCAACTGCCAATAGTTGTGCGCACGTGTCGTGATAATGACGACATTACCCCCTGCTCTTTTTGCAATAGACAGCGCGCCTCCTTGCATCGAGTGCCTCGGGCCTCGTGGACCGTCGGGAGTCAAAATAACATCGGCTCCGTTTTGTATCTGTCTAATTGCTTGTACAAGTACCGCTTTAGCCCCACGCTTTGAAGATCCTCGCAGTGCGTCGATACCGGCGGCAAATGAAAATGTTTTTGCAATCAACTCTCCGTCAAAATGGTGTGAAATCATCGCATAGGTTTTAAACCTTTTGCGCAAACTTCGATACACAAGCGGGTTGACAAACAGTTC
>JBNJHJ010000013.1:0-16259 GCA_051748365.1 Campylobacterota bacterium | reverse complement strand
GCTTTTTAGGGCTTTGACGGCTATTTTACAAATTTGTACCCATATTTTATTGTTATTTATAAGTTCATCTTATTTTGTAAAAACTATGAGACGCGGGCTGTTTACCCATGTTATTGCAATGCTACTTTTAAGTAAATTTACATATTTGAACCTAAATAGATAAAACTATGCTATAATGCCTCAATCTCAATAACACTTCGATCTGTTACTGATACTATTTCTAGTATTTAACACTACTAAAAAAACTCAAAAAACATTCATCAAACCTAGATCGTAACCTTTAGCAACTCTAAACGTGTAGGTTTTTTACCAAAAAAGGGACACTATGTCATTTACAAAACTAGGGTTAGATGCGCCATTACTCAAAGCATTAACAAAAAGCGGATACAGCGAAGCTACGCCTATTCAAGCCAAAGCGATCCCAGAGATCTTAGCAAAAAGAGATTTACTAGCTGCAGCACAAACGGGAACGGGAAAAACAGCAGGATTTACGCTACCGCTACTACAAAGTATTAGTAAAAGTAAAAAAAGCGGGCAAAAACCCCTATTAAAAGCTCTCATCATCACCCCTACAAGAGAGTTAGCCGATCAAGTTGCAACAAGCGTGAAAACCTACTCAGAATTTTTAGATATCAAATCAAGTGCTATCTTTGGAGGCGTAGGGATCAACCCGCAAAAAGCAGCATTGCGAAAAGGTATCGATGTTTTAACCGCAACCCCGGGTCGATTGCTTGATCACATAGGACAAAAAACAATCGATCTTTCAAATATAGAGTATCTAGTACTTGATGAAGCCGATAGAATGCTTGATATGGGATTTATTAACGATATTAAAAAAGTGATGGCACTGCTTCCTAAAAAGCGCCAAACACTGCTTTTCTCAGCAACATTTTCCCCACAGATCAAAGCGCTGTCAAAAACATTATTAACAAATCCCGCAATCGTTGAGGTTGCAAGAGACAACGAAGCATCCGCACAGATTTCACAGCTTGTGCACACTGTGGATAAAGATAGAAAAAAAGATCTTTTAATACATCTCATCAACAAAGAAAATTGGCAGCAAGTGCTTGTCTTTACAAAAACAAAACACGGTGCAAATAGATTGTGTGAAAGTTTAAACAAAGCTCGCATCAGCGCAGCAGCCATTCACGGCAATAAATCCCAAGCTGCACGAACAAGAGCGCTGAGTGATCTTAAAAACGGAAAAGTCAGAGTTCTTGTAGCTACCGACGTTGCTGCACGCGGTATCGATATCGATAAACTCTCACATGTTATCAATTATGAACTACCAAATATCAGTGAAGACTACGTCCACAGAATCGGTCGAACGGGGCGCGCGGGTAATATAGGGAAAGCGATCTCACTTGTATGCGGCGAAGAGTTTGATTATTTAGAGGGGATCGAAAAATTGATGAAAAAAACAATCGTTCAAGAAAGCGTAGAGGGATTTACCTCTAAACAAGCCTATGCCAAACCACCGAAAATGGGCGGCGGTAGAGGAAGAGGTTCTCAAAAAAGAGATTCTCGAAGTTCAAACTCAAGAGCCCAAAAAAATGAAGGCTTTTCAAACAGACAAAGAAGACAAAAAAACTACAGATAAAAAGCTTTACTCAAAGAGTTGATGCACCTTTTTAACTCTTTGGTTAGCATGTTCAAAATAGGGATAACTCTTTTTGTACCTTTGAATTTTTTGCAAGCGCGGTTTTAAACCCGCCGCGTTTGCTACTTGAATCGATAAGCCCGGTCTTGCATTAAGCTCTAAGATCAAAGGACCATGTCTAGCATCAAGAACGATATCTACTCCCATATATCCTAGCCCTGACATCTCATAACACTGCGCAGCCATTAATAAAAGCTTTTGCCATTGCGGAATTTTAATATCATATAACTCTTTGTGTGTATCGGGATGATGATAAACGCGCGTATTATCATAGATAGCATCCAAACACTGCCCCGTTTGCAAATCTATCCCCACACCCAAAGCACCTTGATGCAGATTTGCTTTTCCATCAGATCGGTGGGTAGAAAGCCGCAGCATCGCCATCACGGGATAGCCTTGAAATACGATGATACGGATATCAGGGATCCCCTCGTGAGAATACCCCTCAAACATCGGATCCATCTGTACAAGCTCCTCTACTATTGCATCATCGCTTGATCCACCCAACGAAAACAGCCCTGCTAAGATATTTGAAACATGGCGCTGGAGATCTTCAAACTCTAAGCGCTTATTGGATGCTTTGTAAAAACTTTGACCGTCATGGCGAGATATTACAAGTATCCCCTTTCCTCCCGAACCCTTAGCAGGTTTAATAGCAAACCCGCTAGTAGGTCCCAGCCAATCTCTTGAGTGTTTGATTTGGTGTTGCGAAGTGATGGAGGACAAAAGTTTAGGAACGGGCAGTTTAAACTTTTGCGCTGCTTTTTTTGTTAAGAGTTTATTATCCACAAGGCTATACGCACTCCTATCGTTATAGCGTGCGATATAATCGATATTTCGAGCGTTGATACCCATTACTTGAGAGTGTAAAAGGTTTTTAATACTACGAAACTTTATCAAAATCCATATTCCTAAAACGGTAAAATTCACTCAATCGGTATCCGCTGTAGCGTCCAAGCAGCAAAATAATCCCCAGCACTACAAGATTGATTTCGGGAAAATTAAAGGTTAAATGGTTTAAAAAGTCGATACTCATCACAAAGTATGCAAGTGAAGCAACGATCAAACTCCCTATACCTTGAATAAGCACTTCATTTGGACCCTCTTCTTCCCATACAATAGACATCCGCTCAATGGTCCAAGAGATAATAATAATCGGAAAAAACGCAACGCTCATTCCCGTATTGTAGCCAAGCTTATACCCAAGTGCACTCAAAAGCCCCACTAAAAAAACCACAATAACAATGATCGCCGAAATCCGTGCTACCATCAAAAGATTGAGGTACGATAGATAGGTTCGAATCATCAATCCAAATATAACGATCAGTACAAAACTGACTAATCCCGAGACAAAAGAGGTTTGCATAAACGCCACGGCAATAAGTACGGGCATAAAAGTACCTGAAGTTTTTAATCCTACAAAGATACGCAAAAAAACCACCATCAACGCCCCAAGAGGCAAAATAAGCAGTGTTTTAAACATCCCCTGCTCCTCAACGGGCAAACTTGTAACGCTAAAAATATGAAACAAAGAATCGCTTTTGTACTCACGCGCTAACTCTATGGAGGGGATATCTTTTTCAATCATTGAAAAGCTCACTTTAGAGTTATTGCCACCTTCAAGCATAAGCAGCCACGGATCATTTCGCGACCACAAAAGTAGATCGTCATACTCTTGCAAATACCCCTTTTGCAGATCAAAAAGATGCCATCTTTTATCGCTATAGATCTCTATGTAGGGTTTTGTTTGCTGGTTACGTCTTGCATCTTCTAGCTGTACTCCCTGTACAATTCTTGAAGCTATTGCAACACCTGAGAGTAGATTATGTACCACCTTCTCTTTTTTATCATCAGATAGCAATATATTGATATTTTGATCGTCTTTTTTATTTACAATCCGCAATAGTTCTCTAACAAAAGAGTGTGTATCGCTAGACAATTTTTTGGCTTCTTCAATTACGCTATTTGCAGCGATTGCCTTTGCACCGCTGTATGTTTTGTGCGCACCTACGGAAGGGGCTTGCTCTACCCTTTTATCTTTAAAAGCAACTTGCTTAAATTGTGCTTTGTAATACAGGGTTTCTTTACCCACGGCATCTCTTTTTGTCCAAACTGCTTGTCTTGGATCCTCCCCCTCATAGGCAAATCCAAATCCTGCAGAACTTGTTTGTTCTTGAATAACTTCAAATCCGGGAGGATCGGTGGGAATGTTAAGCGTTGCTCGTACACTTTCGTTATTAGCTTCAAATTCAACTTTTGCCTCAACGATCCATACTGTTTCAGACAAGTCTGAAAATATCGGTACCTGTGTAAAATATGAGCGTCCGTATGTACCTATCAACCCTACTGCTATAAGTACAAAACAGAAAAAATAAAAAAGACTACTCTTCATCACTTTTCTTTTTTGTTTTTAATGAATATTTTTTGGATATGTCAACAATCCATAAATCTTGTAAAAAGTTACGCCCCAATAAAACAGGATAGCTCAAATGAGTTCTATCTGCAAGAGTGAATTCTATTGTTTGCACCATGTCGGCTAGTTCTATCTCAATAGCAACAACATAACGTGTAATGAGATCCTTTGTACTTGATTGGCGAATTTTAGCTTCTCTTTGTATGGGGGATTCAATAGTATAAACCTCATCGTCAACCGTAAAATCAAATGCAACCCAGTCTTTAGAATCTTTTTCAAATTTTGTTATATTTTGAGCGCTCAATGATGAAGTCGAAGCACCTGTATCTACTCGAACGTCTACCACTATATCCAGAGGACGAATCATTATTTTTTCAACCTCACCAATGATATTTTTATCTGATTCTATATTACGGCTAAATGGATTTGTCAACTGTTGCTCATTTTGTTTTTTAGAACTATCCTCACTGTGGATGCGACTAAAAGCTTCTTTTAAATCTTTCATAGCACTTTTTAAATACTGCATCTGTTTATCTAATGCTCTATCTTTTTCTAACTCTAAAAGTATCTTTGTATGCTTTGTTAGCTGATCTTGTATACTCCTTTGGTTTTTTTCATAAGCATCTATCGATGCATCGCAAGAGCTCTTCACTGCATCATTTTGTTGCTGTAGATGCAGTAATTGCTCTTTTATCTGTTGATTTTGCGTCTGTAATTTCATAAAATCACTGCATCCGCTAAAAGTTACTAATAAAAAAATAGCTACCGATAAAACGATAATATTTTGCATCTTATTTTTGCGCCACTCTTAGGAGTGTATAGATAGCGCTTTGTTTATCATAATGTGCATTGTTGAGATTTTGCTCAGCACGTACAAGTAAAAAGTTTGCATCGATAAGTTCAGAACTTTTCGTGATCCCCTCATGAAAGCGGTTTTGCACCATCTCGAAATTTTTCTTTGCACTTTGAAGAGCTTGCGTTGCTGTTTGTATATTATCAATACTCATTTTATAGTCACTCCATGCTTGTGATAGTTGTAACTCCAAATCAGAAAGAAGCTTTGCCTGCTGTTGTGAGATTTTGCTTGCTTGATTTTTATAGATTCTATCTTGCGCTCTATCTTTACCCCCTGCAAAGAGATTCCAGCTAATTCCTAGAGTCGCTACCGTTTGTGAATCCGGATCAGATTGTGGGTCAAAATCCCAACTTTGCCCATATTCATTATATCCAAGGGAAAGATCAACCGTTGGCATATAACTTGCGCGATTCCCTTTAAGCTGTGCATGCACAGATCGCTGAGATTGCTGCAGTGCAACTACCTCATTACGCTGTGGTAATCGTTTTTGCAACTGATCATACGTGTACTCTAAATCTTTGTATGAGATCTCTGTTATTTCACTTTCTATCGAAACACCGATAATATTTTCTAACGCTTTTTTTGCGACCTCTACCGTTCGTATAGCGCTTCGATATTTTTGCTGTGCGTCATAGAGCTGGGTTTGTACCTCAAGCACCTCATTCATCGCAACAAGCCCCTGTTCAAAATAGTTTTGCACATCCTTATACTGCTGTTGCAACAACTGTAATGAAGACTTAGTGATCAAACTCTCTTTTTTTACTCTCAAATAATTTAAATAGTGCTTTTGTGTCTGTAAAATGATATCTTGTTTAGTTGCCTCTAGCATCAAAGCCCTATTTTCTTCGATAAAATCTGCTGCTTGTATATTATAGCGGTCTTTAAACCCATTAAAAAGATTATAGCTTACCTTTGCATACGCCGTAGCATTTTCTTTAGAGCGACCAATAGCGACTCTATCAGCCTCTTCATAGTTATAGCCTACATCCAAGCGGGGCAAAAACCCTGCTTTGCTTTGTGTTTTTTGTTGTTTTGCAATCTCATAATCGTGCATTGATTGCTTAATTTCATGGTTATTTTGTATTGCTAACTCTCGCGCTTCATCGATTGTTAAAGCAAATGCTAACGGAGCACAAAACAAAAAGAGTATAATCTTATTTTTCATCTTCACCCTCCTTTTTAGGTATCTTTTCCATCTTGATAAAAAACATCAACATCGCAGGAATAATAAAAAGCGTAAAAAAGGTCGAAAGCGCTAAGCCACCTGTGATAACAGATCCAAGTCCTCTATAAAACTCCGTACCCGGTCCCGGTAGCAATACAAGCGGTAACATTCCAAATATTGATGTAAGACTACTCATAAAAATAGGTCGTATCCGGCTTCTTGTTGCTTCTACCACAGCTTTTTTGTGCTCCATTGCATAGTTTCTAATGTAATTTAACGATTGATGCACAATCAAGATTGCATTATTCACCACAATCCCCACTAAGATAATAAACCCTAACATCGTCAACACATCAAGAGGCTGTGGGCTTAAGAACGTATCTGTGAGTTTCAATCCCAAAAACCCTCCTGCTGTTGCAAGCGGTACGGTAAACATAATAACAAGTGGATACAAAAAGTTTCCAAAAAGTGCCGACATCAAAAGATAGACGATCAAGATCGCTAAAAGAAAGTTTTCTAAGATCATATCGATTGTTTGCGTTAACTTATCTGCAGTCCCGCTTAATCCAAAATTGACATTTTCATAATCACCCTCTTGTTGTATCTTTTGTACCATTCCTTCAAGCCGTTCCATCGCCTCTTGAATAGTCATATGCGCAGGAGGCGTTACCTGCAAGGTCACTGTTCGCTGCCCCTCGTAGTGTCTAATCTCACTAATTCCCGTAGTTTCCTCTAAATTTGCAATTGACTCGATTAATACTTTTTTACCGCTTGGTAAGGTAATTTCTCTTTTTAATATATCTTGTGGCGTTTGCACCATCTGAGTGTCGGCTTTGATGACCATGTCGATCTTTTTTTCTCCCTCATGCTCATAATCACCGACTTTTCTACCGCCCATCATAATATCAACGACCATACCCAGATCTTGCGTGCTCATACCAACAGCACTGAGAGCTTCTCGATCTCCAATGATATTGGCTTCAGGATACAAAAGCTCTATAGAAGGAACAGGACGTACTTGCGCGCCCTCTATAGCTTCATTTGACATCTGCATCAACTGTCCACCCACTTGGGTTAACTGCTCGAGATTAGGCCCGCTTATATCAAGATTTACAACCTTCCCTTCACCGATACCGCGTTCAAAAACGCCCGCTTGCATCGTCACGCCCATCACGCCGGGCTGTGAATTTACAATAGGTTGTAAAAGCGGTATCAACTCTCTTGCTCTTTGCTCATGACCGCTTGTCACACCTAGCAGTACAAACTGCCTAAAGGAGATAAAAAATGCACGATTTATGGGAGGATAGCCATCCACCTCTTCATTGACATAGGGTTCTAACTGCTCCATAAAGTTCATCCCTATCTCATGACGTTCACTTTGTGATAATCCCGGAGGCGGAATCAAAATATTTAATATAAAATTTTGATTTCCCTGGGGCAAGTAATCCATCTTTGGAAACATTGAGTAGATCATTCCGACTGAAAGAGCAGAAAGCAAAACGACCGAAGCGATTCGTGTTGCTATATTTTTGATTGTGAATTGTACAATAGACATTAAAAAGTCACTCATCTTTTGCCCAAATACGACAAATAAACTAGGCTTTTTAACCCCCTCATTCTGTGTATCATCACTGTTTCTAAATTGACTAAACTTTTTCCAAAGCATCGGAATAACAGTTATTGAGACAAAGAGTGCAAAAGAGACTGCACCGATAACGGCTATTGCTATATCTTTAAAGAGTTGTCCAGCCTCATCTTGTAAAAAGACAATAGGTAAAAATACTGCCATTGTTGTTGAAGCTGAAGCTAAAAGGGCACCCCAAACCTCTGTTGTACCTTTGTAAGAAGCAGTAAAGATATCATCTCCATTTTTACGGTGACGGTCGATATTTTCAAGCACAACTATCGCACTATCAATAAGCATCCCGACTGCAAAAGATATCCCCGCAAGCGAGATGGTATTGAGACTTCTTCCCATAACATCCAGTACGATAAAGGTACCGATAATTGAGATAGGAATAGCCGTAGCAACAACAGCTGTTGGCGTAACGCTACGTAAAAAGATAATAAGTACAAATACTGCTAAAACCCCACCAATAAGAATATTTTTCTGTACCGTTTCAACCGATCCTACAATATAGGGGCGCTGATCATACAGCCACTCTAACTTCAACCCTTGCGGATTTAAAATCTCATCATTGATGCGTTGAAACTCTTTTTCAACTCTATTGGTCAGATCAACGACATTTGCATCGGGTCGAGGTTGGATACCCATTCCCATGCCGTCAGTTCCTAAAAACATTGCAACAGTCTGTTTATCTTCATACCCTTTTGTAACGCGTGCAAGATCTTTCACTCGCAAAATCTTATCTCTTGTTGAATAAATCACTACATTTTCTATATCTTGAGGCGTAGTAAGCTTTCCGACCGTACGCACACGATAGCTACGTCTTGAAATATCTTTGAGCCCCGAACTGATATCAACATTTTCAGCTCTTAAGGTGTTATAAAATTGTGTTAGCGTAATATTGTGAGCTGCTAATTTATCCGGATCGATAATAATATGCATCTCACTTTCCGTTCCTCCGCCACCTCGTGTATCAGCAACCCCCTCTATTCGCTCAAACATCGGTTTAATCTCATCTTCAAAGTATGTTTTGTACTCATCGATGTGACGCTCATTTTCAGACATCGTTTGCAGCATCATCCAGATAACAGGACTTGCTGAAGATGAGCGAATGATAGGACGATCGACATTTTCTGGATAACTCGGAACTTGATCAAGCTGATTAGACACATCAATAAGCGCTTGCTGAATATCAGTTCCCAATTCAAAAAAGAGTGTGATTTGCCCTAAATTGTTTTGAGATGAGCTTTCATACTCTTCAAGCCTACTTATACTTCGAATTACACTCTCTTGTTCTTCAATAATTTCACGCTCTACCTCATACGGTGAAGCTCCGGGCCACATAGTGGTGATAGTGATTTGGGGCTTTGTCACATTTGGCGTTAATTGATAAGGTAGCTTCTGTAATGATAGATAACCAAAAAGAAGTGTTAAAAGAACGGCTACTAGGATCGTAACGGGGTTTTTAATAGAAAACTTTACAAGATTCATTACAACTCCTATCTATTGATTATCTGTAGAGTTTGGTCGGGAAAGACTCTTTCATTTCCTTTGGTAATCACTTGCATACCCTCTTGTAGACCTTCAGCTGCAATGGCTAAATAATCACCTGCATACCCCACTACCTTTACCTCAATGACCTCTGCTTTATTATCTTTGGCTACAATAATCACGTTACCGCCAAACCGATTAATAACAGCATCTCGAGATACGACAAAACTCTCTTTTGACTTTTGACTTGGAAACTTTGCACGTGCTTCCATCCCATCAAAAACAAAATCCTCTATCTGTGCTATGAGTTTAACGCTAAACGTACGCGTAATAGCATCCCCCGTTGGTAATTTGGCATCTAAAGTTGCAAAATAGCTTCGTGAATTTATTGTCACCTCATACTCGCTGCCAACTTCAATTGTATCGCTATAGTGTGCGGGAAGATTATAGATAAGCTCTACACTATTAGTATCTACTAACTGCGCAACGACATTACCGCTTGCTATCCACTGACCTACTTCTGTCTCTTTTGCAACAACAACGGCATCAAAAGGCGCTTTTAAGATCGCTTTTTGTTCCAACACTTGCAACTCTTGAAGTAACGCTTGGGCTTGCTGCATCTTTGCTGCCGCTGTTTGCATGGCATAACTACTATCATCATATGTTTTCTGTGCTATTGAATCGTTTTTTAAGAGCTTTTCATAGCGACTAAAATCTCTTTTTGTACGAGCATATTCCACCTTTGCTGCGTTTAAAGCTGCTTTTGCCGAACTTATTTTCGCTTGCAAGGTTTGTGTATCAAGTTCTAAAAGTACTTCCCCTTTTGCAACACTGTCACCGGTGCTAAAATGTACTGCTTTTACCTGTCCGCTTCCCTCGATAGAGATGCCTGATTTTTTAGCAAACCTTACGCTTCCCGTAAAGCTTTCTACAGAACTTACCTCTTCTTTTTCTAATGGAGCAACAGTAACTAACGCTGCATTTTCATTTGCAAAAGCAACCACTACACAACTAAGAAAAAGTACTAACTTTTTTATCATATTCAATCCTTTGTTAATCTATTAACGACGACATGCACAAACGGTGCGACAAAATAAACGATAGGAAATGCAAAAACAAACGCTTTGATAAACGCTTCACTCCATTTTTGTACAAAATTATCGACAAAGCCGATATTGAGATAGGTAATTACAAAACTCATTAAAAATGTCATAAACAAAGACATAAAAAATGAAAACAGTAATCGTGTATATTTTTTATCAATCATCTTCTCTCCTTTTAAACCGCACCGGCGCCGTCACTTAGTTTAAGTCCGACCACTCCGATGATAATCATCGCAAGAAATAGTGCTTTTGTTATGGTTATTTGTTCATTAAATATATAGATACCGCCGATGCTGATCAAAGCCGTTCCCGCTCCTGCCCAGATAGCATACGCAAGCGATAGATCGAGCTTTTTGATCGCATACCAAAGCAGCGTAAAGGTCAGCAGATAAAACAAAAAGGTCAACAACCCATACCATAGCGACCCGTGCAATGCGGCAAATTTTAAACTCACCGTCCCGGCAACTTCAAAAATGATAGCAAATGCCAGTGCAATCCAGTAGATCATTTTTGTTCTTTCATAAGCACAAGCAGTGCATTTAAAAATTGACGCATCTCTACATCAACGGCCCCGTCACTTTCTAATCCGCTTAAGAGGACAAACCCTTTTTCAACGCTATAAAGCCCAAGAACTAAATCTTTTGCTTGGGGTTTTATCTCTTTTTTCTCTATCGCTTCATCTACTATTTTATGCAATCTTTTTTTGAACTTATCACGACAATCTAAATTAAACGCTTGCATCGATGCATCGCTGCTTACTATTGAGATTGAGAGATATTCAAGATAGTTTTTAAGCTGCTTTTGTCTGTAAGGCTGCTTTGAACTGAGCAAAAAATCAAAATAGCGAAAGAGCTTATCTTCAAATTTTTCTAACTGCCCTAAATCCGCATCAAGTGCATCAAGCTCTTGTTGCACAAATGCATCGATGATGGCAAAGACGATATCATCTTTATTTTTAAAATATTGATAGATTGTACCCTTGCCGATCCCTGCGTTTTTGGCAACTTCTGCTACCGTTAAATGTGCAATACCCTTTGCAAGGAGCAACTTTTTACTTAAAGTGGCTATCTCTTTACGCTTTTGTTCTTTATCTACAATTTTTGGCATCGGTATCTCACTTATTGCTTTATTGACTGACGGTCAAAGTGCGATTTTAACGCAAAATAACTTAATCTGACCTTTGGTCAATAAAATCGATGCCGTGTCCGAGTTACTCTTGGGGTTTGGTGTGGTCTACGTAGAAGTCTTTGTTTTCTTTTAAAAATTTTTCCACAACCTGCTGCTCATCAAGCGCGATCGCTGTTTCAAAATACAGCCCCAGATAGCGTGCTAAAAATTCCAGTACCGCCATATCTTCTTGCGTAAAGTCGCCATCAACTTTATTAATCACTTGAAATACGCCGATTACTTTTCCCTCAAGATCAAAAATCGGTACCGTTGCCATATTTTTTGTGATATATCCCGTATTTTTATCAACCTCGCTAAAAAAACTGCTCTCATTTTTTACATCGTTGACCACTTGCGCTTTTTTGCGCCAAAATGTTTTGCCCACCACTCCTTGATAGGTTTGCAATACCAAACAGTTAAGCCCGTCACCGTGAGATGTCCACAGCAGGTCGTGCTTTTTGTTGTGAATAAAAACACTGCAGCGATCGACCCATAAAAACTCTTTTGCTTTTTGAGAAATAAAACTCATCGCATCGGTCATATTATCTTGCGCGTGCAGCTTTTTAGCAAACTGCGCGATATCTTTGAGTAGTTTTTTATCTTTTATCATGTCTCACCTTTTTTTACTTATTGTAGCATGAGAGAAAGATTTTTTCTATAAAAATTACAAATTACTCTTTACATAGTTTAAAAACTGCTGCGCATCTACATACCCGATAATATGTTTCTCTACCTCTTTACCCTCTTTATAAAATATCAATGCCGGCGGTCCAAAAACATTGTATTTTTGCATCATCGCTCTATCTTGTGCACTATTTTTAGTCACATCTGCTTTAAGCAATACAAACTCATCCATCACCTCTTGAACCCTATCATCCATAAAAGTGATCTCTTTTAAATCTTTACAATTCACACACCACGAAGCGGTAAAATCTATCATCACCACCTTATCGGTTTGTGAAACGATATCCTCAATCTGCTCTACACTTTTTACTTGCGTAAACTCCATCGCCTCTTTTTGCTGCCCGTAAAAGTGTTTCAACGGATTTAACGGACTTGTTGCCCCGCTAAATGCTCCGATTGCAACGGCAAACCCGTACAATCCCAGCACAATACCCACGGCGTGTTTGAGATTTGGTTTTTTAAGCTTGTATGCTTTGAGATAGAGTGCACTTCCAAGCAGCAGTGCCGCCCATAGCAGCATCGTAAAAAACGGCGGTATTACACGCTCTAGCATCCAGATAGCCACCCCTAGCATCACCACACCGAATACTTTGCTCACGGCATCCATCCAGCCGCCGGGTTTTGGCATAAATTTGCCCGCTCCCGCACCAAGGGCAAGTAGCGGCAAGCCCATACCGATACTCATTACAAAAAGTGCCGCGCCGCCTAAAAACGCATCTCCTGTTTGTCCGATATACACAAGCGCTCCTGCAAGCGGCGGTGCAACGCATGGACCTACAATAAGAGCGGATAAGAAGCCCATGATCGCCACACCTTGTATCCCCTTTTGACCGTCTGTTTTTTTATTGATCGCATTTTGTATTGATTGGGGGAGTTCAAGCTTGTAGTAGCCAAACATCGAAAAAGCAAGCGCGACAAAAATAGCTGCAAAGGAAAGCAAGACAAACGGGTTTTGCAGTGCTGCTTGTAAGTTAGCCCCAAACACCCCTGCAATCACCCCTGCAATCGTATAGGCAACACTCATTGCAAGAACGTAAACAATAGATAAAAAAAGCCCTCTTTTTGCACTCATCTTTTGCTTGTCGCTTGAGTGGCTGACAATGATGCTAGATAAGATAGGCACCATAGGAAATACGCACGGAGTAAGCGAAAGCAAAACGCCAAATCCAAAAAAGGTCAAAAGTACCCAGATAAAACTACTATCTTGCATCTTTTGCGCAATTGATCCCGTATCCACAGGTCCGCTTGCATCTTTTGTATCTGCTGTAGCGGGTTGTAACTCATAGTTTACGGTTGTCGGCGGGTAGCACAGCCCTGCTTTGGAGCATCCTTGATACGATATCTCCACTGCGTTAGCACCCTTGTACAAAGTGTCGTCGATATTGATATCTATAAAATCAAAATAGGTGATAAACCCCTCATACTCTTTAGGCTTACGCAGTTGCAGATTTGAAGTGATCTCGGTTTTTTCATCATCATACACTGCATAGACCTTGAGTTGATCGGCATAAAGATAGATCGATTCATGAAGATCGATCGTAGCGTCTAACTGATCGGCGCTTTTTTCAAAGCTTACCTTAAAAGCTTCTTCAGGCTCCAAAATTTCTGCCTGCGTGAAAGAGAAAAATAGTACTAATACAGATAGGATTTTAATCATTGAATATCTCCAAATAATATTTTATTTGTATCTTAACATAAATACAATAACTATCTATTAATACGTAGATAAAAGATTTCTTAAACCATAATTACAAGCGTTTACGTTGCAATTACTTTATACCTATACAATGGCAGTATAACTTTCAAAAAGGAGATTTCATGAAAGCTAAAATGCTAATTGGGGCATTAGCTCTTGCAGTGTTTAGTTCAAATGCCTTTGCTTTTGAAGCATGGACATTAGGAGAACGAGGCGATAGGGGATATAAAAATTCCATACCTACTGAGTGGGTAGACGGTAAAACAAGAGATCAACTTGATCATTCAAAGATCGAGTATGCACTACCGCAGTTTGAGGGAGATGTACTTTGGGATCCGCTCAATGCAAAACCGATCACTCCGGATAACCTTTATGGAGAGATGGTACAGTATGGATACCAACTTATGGTAGCAACTTGGAGACATATCGGTCCAAATGCAAAAGACCCTGAAAAAAGATATTCAGGAAACAACAATGCATGTAACAACTGTCACATGGGTGCAGGGACGTTTAAATACGGTGCTCCTTTTGTAGGTACTTACGGAAACTTCCCACAATATAGAAACCGTGAAGATGGTCTTGGTACACTCACAGCTAGAATCAACGGTTGTATGGAAAGAAGTATGAACGGTCACAAAATGCCTGCTGAGAGCAAAGAGATGAAAGCGATGAAAGCATATATTCACTGGCTATCACAAGGCGTTCCCGTAGGTCAAGGAAAAGTTGACGGTAGACGTTTAACCAAAGTCGATAGAAAGATGGTAAAACAAAATGCTGCTGATGTCGATGAAGGTGAAAAAGTGTATGCAATGCATTGTGCATCGTGCCACGGAGCTAACGGTGAGGGTCAAAAGAGAGTTGACGCTGATGGAAACTTCGATGGATACTACAACCCGCCGCTTTGGGGAACCGATGATACGTATAACACGGGTGCAGGGATGTATAGAACGCTTAAAGCAGCAGATTTCATCAAAACAAACATGCCAAAAGGCGCAACACACGATGCACCTATTCTTACGGATAAACAAGCGTATGACGTTGCAGCGTATATCAATCAAGATGCGCACTATAGACCGATTAAGCTTAACAGACACAAAGATTTCCCGGATCCAAAAGTAAGAGTTCCCGACCACGATGTAAAAGGAAACTACAAAGGTGACGGTACATTGGTATGGCCTGATGAGGGAAAAACGAGAATGGATTATAAAGTAGGACCGTACGGCGGAATTATCAAAACACCACCGGCAAAAAAGTAAAGGAGAAGCGATGAGACTTTTAGTACCAGCAGCACTTTTAGGTGCGACACTATTAATAACGGGTTGTAGCACTGCTGCAACAAGTTTAGATACAAGTGCAACAGCGGTAAACGTAAATAAATTTGCAGGACACGATACGCCTGCACAGATTGTCAGCGATGGAAAAGTGGCAACGGTGACTTTTCCAAACTTAGATAACAATATGGGAGAAAACTTTGCCAAAACAGCGTGCCAAAGCAGCTTTGAATATGTAGATTCGTTTAAAGATATTGAATCTAACAATGATGTGGCAGTATATGCAGGAAAGTGGAAACTTTCAAACAATAACTGCGCTCATTTTGTCGAAACACGATCGGCAAGTTTTACCGATGAGGAGGAGTTACGATACCTTCTTATAAACGGTGAAAACTTTACGATTGCCTATGACAAAATGGGTAAAAAACCTCTTATTCAAGGTAGTTTTTAACCAACCACACATTCCTAGCGCTTTGCTAGGATGTGCAAACCCCTCGAAGCGTTTTCATCATACCTCATACCCCCTTCAAACCCACTGCTTCGAGGGGTTTGTAGATCCAAAAGAAAAAAATTATTTTTACTCAAAAATTATCAAATAATCAACTTTTCTTATAGTAATTCTAACTGTAATTTATAATAATGCTCTTTTTTTGATTACCTCTATTATTTATGCACAGATACCCTATTTTAGGCTATAATTATATATCAAATTCAATAAAAGGAAAAGATGATGACAAAACAGTTCACAAAGCTCTTAGCAGCTGTAGCACTTGCTTCGATGGCTATCTTTGCAACGGGTTGTAACAAATCACCCGAGGTTGCTGATACTGAGATTGCGCTTGAAAAAATTACGCAAGAAGAGGCAAAAACTCTTTATGACAACGATGCGGCACTCTTTGTTGACGCAAGACCGGCAAAACTTTTTAAAGTTGGAACTATTATGGGTTCAGTTAATATCCCATCAGATCTTCCTGAGTCAAAAATCGGACTTTTGCCGCAAGATAAAGAGGCAACGATCGTTTCATACTGCAACGGTCCAAAGTGTCACCACTCAAGCAAACTTGCTAAAGCGTTAGTAAAGCACGGATATACAAACGTAGTAGTATATGACGGTGGATATCCTGAG
>JBNJHJ010000012.1:0-16269 GCA_051748365.1 Campylobacterota bacterium | reverse complement strand
TTAGAAGAGATTAAAAAAATTTTACACAAAGGATAAGATCATGAAAATAGCATTAGAATGGTTTATCAACCCCGACCACCTTCCCTTTATCGTCGCTTTAGAAAAAGGGTTTTATAAAAAACACGGTATTGAAGATTTTGAAATCATCCAGCCTGATGAACACTATGATGGGTTAGAGGAGCTTAAAGAGCACAAAATCGAGTTTGCAACCAATGAACCGCTGCATCTGATTGAGCAGTTTCACGATGATTTGATGAGCTTGGGGATGTATTTTGAAACAAAAGGGGGCGTGGTAATGAAAAGAAAATCGTATCAAAACCTCAAAGACGGCGGTACGATCAAGATCACGACGCCCGTATCCAATGACAAAACTGACGGAATCGGCTTTGAGATCATCAAAAGATACTGCAAAAAGCAGGGTTTTGAACCAAAGCGTGAGCAGGTAGAGTTTCATCCCATAGGGTTTTACCACACCCAAAACATGCAAAACGGATATGATGCGGGGTGGCTGTATTTTTATAACTTTGAAGGGGTAGAGATCGCTCATACCGATCTAGACGTGATCTACATGGATGCACAAAGTGCGGGATTTGCGAATTTTGCGGCACTAGATATCTTTGCTTCAAAGCGCTATTATGAGCAAAACAAAGCAAAAGTTAATAGCTTTATCAAAGCAACCCAAGAAGCGATCGATTTTATCGCCACCGATGCACAGCAGAGTTTTGATTGCTACTACGCCTATACTAATGAGCAAAAATCAGATATAATGGATCAAATCTTAGAAGAAACTGCAAAATGCTTTGACCCAAAATTTAGTTCTAGTTACGAAAAAGAGTTACCGATACTGGAGTTTTTCCAAGAGATCGGTATTACAGACTTAGACAAAAATAAATTTAAAACAGCATTTTTACATTAAAAGGAAATATATGAAAATAGCCGTATCATCGTGCTTACTAGGCAATGAGGTTCGCTACAACGGCGGGCATAAAAGAGATAAATTTATCACAGATACTCTCTCAAAATATTGTGAGTATGCACCCTTTTGTCCCGAAGATATTGCGTTTAAAACGCCTCGTGATGCGATGCGGCTAGTTGAGCACAAAGACCGTCCCTTACAAGTAGTGACGGTCAATAGCGGCAAGGATTTAACGCAAGATTTGACCCAAGCGTGCCAAGATGAGCTTACAAGAGTAGATTTAAAAACCGTTAGCGGAATCATCTTTCAAGCTAAATCTCCAAGCTGTGGATTTGGCAGTGCAAAAACATATCTTACAAACGGATACAGTAGCGGCAAAACAGACGGCTTGTTTGTGCAAGCATGCAAAGAGGTGATGCCGCACCTGCCCATGGAAGAAGAAGCGAGACTCAATGATGCGTGGTTAAGAGAAAATTTCATCATGCAGCTTTTTGCGTATGATGATATGAAAAAGTTTGCACAAAATGCTACACAGTTTAAAGAGTTAGTGGCTTTTCACACAGCTTATAAATACCTACTTTTATCAAAAGATGAACCAAGCTACCGTGAACTTGGACAGATAGTAGCAAACCATAATAAAAATGAGTTTGACGAAGTTGTTGCTACCTACAAAACGCTTTTTGAACAAACCATAGCGCAAAAAAGCAGAATCGGCAAAACCGTTAATGTGCTTGATCACATGGTCGGGTTTTTCAAATACGATCTCACAAGCGATGAAAAGGGGCAGATTCGCAAACAGATCAATCAGTTTAAAGATATGATAGTACCCCTAATTACCGTTATTTCGATGATAAAACTGTTTGCTATCAAACACAATACTACCTACTTGCTAGAACAAAAGTTCCTTGATCCCTACCCCGAAGAGTTAGCGCTTCGATCAGATATCAAAAGCGCAAAAACAAAGTGACTATAAACTTAAAGAAATTGATACGGTAGGATAAATAAAATCAACTTTAACTAAATTCATAAAAAAAGAGGCAAACAATGACATTTCAAAAAACAACTCCCCTTCCCTGTTCGCTTGAAAAAGCGTTTGCTTTTCATACCGATATCCAAAACCTACCTAAACTCTCGCCACCGGATACGCATGTGCAGATTCAAAATGAAGTAACCTCTTTTGAAAAGGGGACTCGTATTGTGCTCAAAGCGCAAAAGGGATACCGTGCAATGACGTGGGAGGTAGAGGTGAGTGAGTTTAACCCACCCTATAGCTTTACCGATGTAGCGATTAAATCACCCTTTAAAAGCTGGTCACACACCCATAGCTTTTTCCAAAAAGAAGGCACTACGTATATGCAAGATAGCATCGAATGCACGCTGCCTTTTGGCTTTATCGGCAAGCTTTTTGAAAGTTACGTCAAAAAAGAGTTAGAAACGATGTTTGCCTACCGCCATAAAGCGATTGTAGAGTTGCTTTAAGGCTTACGCATAAGCTCTATAACGGTTTTATCCTTTTTATGCACAATACTGTCTTTAAATACTTCGGCGTTACTAAGATAAAGATTAAGTAGCTGCTTTTTGAGCTTTCTTTTTTCTTCACTGATAAGAAAGTACAGTTCAAACCGAAACTCGTCTTGATTGTAATATTGATCGATCTCGATGATCGCTTTATCGATACTCAGCCATCCCGCTATCGCCCCGCCGATACCGCAAATTGCAGCTGCGGGACCGCACAGCACACCGATACTTGCCCCCGCACCGGCTCCTAAAAATCGTATTCCCGTTTTTGCTCCTAACCGCACGGCTAACCTTGCACCGATCGTTGCAGCTAATCCTCTTGCGGCAAACGCCCCGCCTGCAGTGGAAACTAATCGCATCGCTATAGCTTCACTATTCATAAAACGCCCTGCAATATCATCTTTTGAAAGATGCAGCACTTGATCAAAAAGTGTTTGCGTTTGCATCGCATCAAGTTGCAATTGTTTCTTTACCCCGCTTTGTAAGCGTTCATAGTACTCTTGCAAAATCTGCAATGAGTTGGTGTTGATATTGTGCATCGCTTCATTGATGCGCGTATCAAAGTTGCTTTTTTCAAAGATATGATGATAAATCAGATCGTTTAGATTTTGCGACCCTTTGGAGTAGGCATAGAGTTGGCTATACTCGCCTTTAAGAGAGTAGTGAAAGTTGACGTAACTATCAGCAGCTGTGTATACGGGTGCAAAGGCGTTTTCCAACTCTTTGTCAATCATCATTTCAATATCTCTTTGTGCACCTTTTTCAACCCTTTCAATCACTTGAAAAAAATTTGGCATCTTTTGCTGCAAAAGCTTGGCTAAAGACTCTAGTGAACTTTGACGGTTTGTAAGAGGCGCTTGGGGCTGGCTTATAGAGTTATAATACCCAAAAGCAAGCAAAGATAGCACAATGATAAAAATTGCGGTGAAACTGCCCCACAGCCACTTTGAAAAAGAGGCATTACTCTTTTGTTTTTGCTGCATCGCTGTTTTGCTTTTGAACTTTTTTATGGATAAAACTCTGCACCTCTAGCAGGTACTTGCTCCATGTCATATGCGCTACAAAGTGCCCTAACAAAAACACAACCCACAATCCCGCACTCATATAGCTATTACCAAGCATCCCCTCAGCTCGTAGCATCGACCACCATTTAAGTGCCGTAAACTCTCTATTGAGCGATAAAAACGTATCAAATACGCCACACTGAGAAAACACGACTCCTGCCGTGGCTTGTTCCATCGTTTGGTCTAAAGTATGGAGAATATAACTTGGCGGGGTTTGGTATAGCTGCATCACAAAAAACAGTGCACTCAACAAAAGAGCGTTTACTAGGGCAACTTGATTTTTGATAATGGCATCTTTAGCACCTGCTTTATAAATTTGAAATCTATTAAAGCGTTCATACATAAGATAGATAAGGGCAATATCAAGCAGATACAGCAGCCAAAAAAGCGGCGTAAACGTCGCAACAATAGCGATAAATAAGACAATCATCACAAAAGCCAATACAACGGCTCTTAGAAAAAGCCATACCCGACTTGTCATCAAAGAGTAGATAAAATTTCCCTCATTCAGCAGACAATTAGCAATACAGCGCTTTTTTACCATTGAAAATTCAAAGTTATTATAGACTAAAAACAATAAAATAGGTAGTAAAAAAACAATGCCAAAACAGCTATAGCGTATACTTAAAAAAAATGCTGCAGCTACTAGAAATGCTACAAACACTCCAAGTAATTGCTCTTTGTGCAAACTATCGCCAAACCCTTTCATCTTCATCCTTTTTGCCAAATGTTTTTCAAACCCTACCAAATAACACAAACTTTGTATAAAATAGTATAGCAAAATAAAAAAGGATAGCGTCATGAAGATATTGTGGTTTCGAAGAGATTTACGGGTTGCAGATAACCTGCTGCTAAGCTTTGGCGGCGTAGTAATGCCCATTTTTATCTTTGATACGAATATTTTAAAATCTTTGGATAAAGATGATAAACGCGTGAATTTTATCTATCAAAAGGTAATACAGTTACAAAAGGATCTACAAAAAATCGGGCTAGAACTCTATATCTTCTATGGCGATCCTGTTACAATATTTGAGCAACTACAACAATACAACCCCACAGAAGTGATCGCTTCCATTGATTACGATAGCTACGCTATAGCACGCGACAGAGCCGTAGAAAAGATATTGCCGCTTACAAGAGTACAAGATAGTTTTATCTTTGATTGTAATGAAGTATTAAAAGAAGACAGCACGCCCTATCTGGTTTTCACTCCCTACTTTAACAAAGCAAAGCATCTCTATACCCCCGCGCACGCTATGGAGTATACACCCAAACCCCACACTCTCTATAAGATCAAAACCGAACCTATCTCACTCAAAAAAATGGGTTTCATTACCCAAACTGTAGATATCCCTTCAGTCACACACAAACTCAAGCAGCTCAAAGGCAAACTCAATAGCTATAAAGAAGATAGGGATTTCTTAGCCAAAGATGCGACATCAAATCTTTCACAAGAACTGCGCTTTGGCACTCTTGGTATACGCCAATTGCTGCGATTTTTGATTGAATGTAAAAAAGAGGGTCTTGCCACACATGAATTTTTTCGACAACTGGTGTTTCGTGATTTTTACGCTTATTTGCTCTATCATTTTCCAAATCTGCAAACCCACGATCACAAACAGCTTGTAACCTACTATTTTGATGCCGCTTACTATGAAGCGTTTACAACTGCGCAAACGGGAGTGCCTCTAATAGATGCAGCGATTACGCAGCTACTGCAAACGGGGCAGATGCACAATCGCGCTCGCATGGTTGTGGCATCGTTTTTCACCAAACATCTGCTGCTACCGTGGCAAGAGGGAGAGAAGTTTTTTGAAAAATATCTGCTTGATTATGAGAAAAGTTCCAATGTGCTCTCATGGCAGTGGGCTGCAGGAACGGGGATCGATCCGCAACCCTATTTTCGTATTTTCAACCCCTACACGCAAGCTAAAACCTATGATAAAGAGGCAATCTATATCAAAAAGTGGCTTCCACAACTTGCACATATCAAACCAAGCGACCTGCACAAAGAGGAGTTTTTACTCAATAGCAGTATAAAAGACTATCCTAAGCCTCTTGTCATGCACAAGCAGGCAAGACAAAGAGCGCTCAATGCTAAAACATAACACTTTTATACGTTGAATCGAAAATGCATCACGTCGCCGTCGTTTACGATATATTCTTTTCCCTCTAGTCGCATCTTTCCGGCTTCTTTAGCACCCTGTTCTCCGCCATTGTCTACAAAATCTTCAAAACTTATCACTTCTGCACGGATAAAGCCTTTTTCAAAATCGTTATGAATAACAGCTGCTGCTTGCGGTGCTTTTGTTCCTTTTGTAATCGTCCACGCACGTACCTCTTTGACGCCTGCGGTAAAGTAACTGATAAGTCCAAGCTTTGCAAAACCTAAGCGAATGATCTGCTCAAGTCCCGATTCTTTGACACCCAGATCAGCTAAGAACTCCGCTTTTTCCTCTTCATCAAAACTAACCATCTCCTCTTCAATCTTTGCACACAGCTTGATCACGTCGCTTCCTGTTTGTTTAGCATACTCTTTGAGCTTTTGCACAAGCGTATTATCCTCTTCTAAGCTATCTTCATCGACATTTGCGCCATACATAATCTCTTTATTGGTTAAAAAACGCAAGTCACGATCAAGTTGCTTAAAATACTCACTCTCACTCTCAAACGTTTTTACAGGCTTAGAATCCTCCATATGCTCTAACAGCTGCTGCGCAATCTCTAGCATCGCTTTGGCATCTTTATCGGCTTTTGCCTGCTTGGTGAGTCGTTGCATCTTATTTTCAAGTGTTTGGATATCAGCTAGCAGCAACTCCGTTTCGATAATCTCAATATCACGAATAGGATCAACGCCCCCTTCAACATGCGTGACATTTTCATCTTCAAAGCAGCGCACCATATGCAAGATCACTTCGGTTTCTTTGATATTTGATAAAAACTTATTCCCAAGTCCCTCTCCCGCACTTGCACCTTTGACAAGTCCTGCGATATCCACAAAATCAAGCGTAGAGTGCTGTATCTTTTGCGGATTGACAATCTTAGCTAAGGCATCGATTCTACCATCGGGTACCGGAACGATCGCTTTGTTTGGCTCGATTGTGCAAAACGGAAAGTTTTGTGCTTCGGCATTTTGTGCTTTTGTAAGTGCGTTAAACGTCGTGGATTTCCCGACATTGGGTAAACCTACGATTCCAATACTTAGTCCCATCTATTCTAATCCTTCTTACACATATTTTTAATTACTGCAACTCCAAGCTGTACCCCTGCCCCGCTTGCACCGTGTGGGTTATACCCCCACTCTTTTTCTACATACGCAGGACCTGCTATATCAATATGCGCCCATTTTTGTTTGTTTTTATCCTCGATAAACTCATCTAAAAAGTGTGCAGCAGTAATGGCTCCGCCGTATCTACTGCTTGCGATGTGACACACGTCTGCAATAGGGCTTTTGATCAACTTTTTCAAAAATCGATTAAAGGGCAGATACGCCATCATCTCTCCACTTTTACTAGAAGCCTTTTCAAGCTTTTTAAGCACTTTTTTAGAATGTGCCATCACTCCGTTTGTGTACTCTCCAACACCCACGGCACACGCTCCGGTAAGTGTAGCAAAATCAAGCAAAAGATCGATATCTTCTACTTTTTCCTGTGCATAGCTCAAACAATCAGCTAGCACCAATCTTCCCTCGGCATCAGTGTTTTTAACCTCAATGGTTTTGCCGTTTTTTGATTGCAATACGTCATCGGGTTTGTACGCATTGCCGCCGATCATATTTTCAACGGCCCCTACAACCACATGCACCTCAATAGGCAAGTTCATCTCATTGACTGCTTTAATGATCCCCATTGCCGCGCATCCGCCGCTTTTGTCGCTTTTCATCGTATTCATAAAATCACTTGGCTTAAGACTAAGTCCACCGCTATCATAGGTAAGCCCCTTTCCAACGATCACTACCTTTTTCTTTGCATTTTTTGGCGTATGGCTTAGATGGATAAGACGTGCAGGGTGCGCACTTGCTCGCGATACTGCAAGCAGTGTGTGCATCCCCTCTTTCTCCATCTCTTTTTCATCCAACACAACACAATTGAGCAAACTATCTTTGGCTAATTCCAAACTCAAACTTGCTAATACCTTAGGCGTGGCATCATCGGGGGTGGTATTGATAATGTCTCTTGTATAGTTAATACTATCAGCAACAACCATCGCTTCATCTACGGCAACCGCATCGGCATTGAGCAAAACTACCTCTTGCACGGGTCTATTTTTTTTACTTTTGTACTTATCAAATTCATACGCTCCAAGCATCAACCCAAGTGCAACATCATAACTATGTTTTGAGTCACTCAGTGCAATTTTGAGTGATTCTATCTTTTTGCCGCGTAATGCTTTCATCGCCGTTGCCGCGGCTATTTTTAAGCTTTCACTCTCATTGTCTTCAAGCCCGACATACAGCTGCGCTTTTTCAGGAAGCAAACAACTTTGCTCTAACTTTGCTTCAAAACCGTATTTTTTTAATAATTTGTTACTTTTTTTACTTAAAAAAACCTCTAAATCGCATTTTTTATCTTCTAAAATAAACTCCATTATATCTCCTCTGTTAATTTTTTTTCAACTTTTTTGGTTGCTATATGAAAGTAGTATAACACACTTGATATAAACAGTATTGCCATAGGCAACGCTAAATACCAAAACTGTTTTGCCCACTCAAGTATCTCTAGTATCTGCTCACCAAAATACCATACGGGAATGATGGTAAGTGAAGCCCACAACCATCCCGCTAAGATATTGATCATCGCAAACTTTTTTGCACTAAATCCCGTGAGTCCTATTGAGACGGGAATGATTGTGCGCATTCCGTAGATGTAGCGCTGCAAAAAGATAATAGGCCATCCATAGCGCTTGACAAGTAGATGTGCTAATGCAAATTTACGTCTTTGGCTGATAAGTTTTTTATGGATATACGCTTTATTATACCGTCCGCTTAAAAATGCCACCATATCTCCGGTAAACGCTCCGATTCCGGCGACAAAGATAGCATAAGGAACCCAAAGATCCCCCGTATGGCACAGCAATCCACCCATTATAAGCCCGATCTCACCCTCAAAAACACTCCATGCAAAAAGTATCGTATAGCCGTGGTCTTTAAGCAGATAGATAAACTTTGCTTCTAAATCCTCGCCGGGTGACTGCATCAAATGATACCCCAAAAATGCTATAAACATAAGTACGATAGAGGCTATAAGCTTGCCCGAGTGCTTTTTAATCAACCATTTCATCAACTATTTAATCCAACTGCAAAATCTGTTTTGCTTGTACCATATCTTTATCCCCGCGTCCTGAGATATTGACGATAATCGTTTGTCCCTTAATTTGGGCTTTTTTCAAATACGCAAGTGCGTGTGATGTTTCAAAAGCGGGAATAATACCCTCAGCTTGTGACACCCATACAAAGGCATCCATCGCCTCTTTGTCGGTAATATTATCATAAGTCACAACCTTTTCATCGTGTAAAAAGGAGTGTTCAGGTCCTATACCGGGATAATCAAGCCCTGCTGAGATTGAGTGAGCTTCAATCACCTGTCCATCTTCATCTTGCAGCAGATAACTCATCTGCCCATGCAGTATCCCCGGACTTCCTTTAGCGATACTTGCACCGTGCTTATCGGTTTGTACGCCTAAACCTCCGGCTTCTATTCCTACACATTCAACCCCCTCATCATCTAAAAAGTGAGAAAATATCCCCAAAGCATTGCTACCGCCGCCGATACAGGCAACGACTTTATCGGGCAATTTTCCCTCTTTTTGCAGTATCTGTTCTCGCGCTTCCCAACCGATAATAGATTGAAAATCACGCACCATAAGCGGATAGGGATGTGGTCCTGCTACCGTTCCGATAACATAATAGGTATCTCTAGCATTGGTCACCCAGTAGCGAATGGCGTCATTCATGGCATCTTTAAGCGTTTTGCTGCCGCTTTGCACCGGCTGTACCTTTGCTCCAAGTAGTTTCATACGAAATACATTTAACTCTTGACGCTCTACATCTTTTGCACCCATAAAGATCGTACACTCAAGATCCAGTAGTGCCGCAATCGTTGCAGTAGCTACGCCATGCTGCCCCGCTCCCGTTTCGGCAATAATCTTTTTTTTGCCCATCTTTTTTGCAAGCAATCCTTGCGCAATAACATTGTTTATCTTGTGTGCTCCGGTGTGGTTGAGATCTTCTCGTTTAAAATAGATTTTTGCGCCTAACTCATCACTGAGGTTTTTTGCAAAATACAAAGGCGACGGTCGCCCGACATAATCTTTATGGTACGCATCTACCTCAGCCCAAAACTCTTTACAAAATCGGTACTTTTTGTACTCAGCTTCAAGTTCTAGTAGTGCAGGCATCAGCGTTTCAGGCACATACCTACCGCCAAATGCACCAAAATGTCCCAAATTATCGGGATCAAAACGACTCTCTTTTGGAATATACATACTACACCTTCAATACGCTATAGGTAGGTACGTCGATCTTTTGCGCACCTCCTAAGCTTTCTATATTTATGATAAAACAGCACTCTATGCACAGTGCATCGGTTTGGTTTATTAAATCTACTGCTGCTTTCGCCGTACCGCCTGTAGCTATGAGATCATCAATAAGTAACACTTGTGAACTTTTTTTTCCTCTAAATGCATCGATATGGATCTCCACTTCATCAAAGCCGTACTCTAAAGAATATTTTTGACTGATAGTGGTGTAGGGAAGTTTTCCCTTTTTGCGCACGGGAACAAAACCGATCCCAAGCATATTCGCAAGCGCTGCGCCAAAGATAAATCCCCTTGCATCAATGCCTGCGATGTAATCAAGTTCATACTCTTTATAACGTTCATACAGATGCTGCATCAAAGTTTGATATGCTTTGGGGTCATTGAGCAGTGTCGTGATATCTTTAAATACGATCCCGGGCTTAGGAAAGTCCTGTATATCTCGAATACTTTTAGCAATAATTTCAATATCTTTTTCCATAGCTTTCTCCTAAAGATTTTATAATAGTGCTTCTATTCTACCCTCTAAGTCTTTAATCTTTTTTTTGAGTTTTTCATTTTCTACACGGTACTGACTGTTTCTTTGTTTTAAAACCTTTGTTTCACCCTTGAGTTTCATGATCTGCTCATTTAAAATATCGATATTTCCCAAAGAGCGGTGCAGTTGAATCTGATACTTTCGTATCAAAACTTCTGCTTCTTCAAGCGTCATCTTCATAATATCATTATTTTTCATCTCTTTGTAGTTTAAATTTTTAAAATAAAACATTTTAACAAAAAGATAGAGTGAAACCATCACCAAAACGGTCAAAAGTGCCCAGTCAAAAAACATAATAATCCTTTATTAATTTACGCTCACAGCACCCTATACTACTCAACCCGCATGCATCCGATCTTTTGGACTCTGCCTACGTGTCTCCCGCCTGCAAATTCGGTTTTGACAAAAGTATCAATCATCGACTCGATAACTCCCCTGCCCACCACTCGTTCTCCAAAACAAAGAACATTTGCATCATTGTGTTCTCTACACATCTGCGCGGTATATGCATCGTGACAAAGTGCTGCACGAATTCCATCTATCTTATTTGCAGCAATACTTATTCCAATACCCGTACCGCAAACAAGTATGCCAAAACTCTCATTATCAGCGACAACACTTTGAGTCAGCTTTTTCGCAAAATCGGGATAATCGACCCGCTCATCGCTTCTTGGTCCAAGGTCAATCACTTCATGACCGCCCTTTTGTAAATGCTCTATCACAAAATCTTTGACGGCAAATCCTGCGTGGTCGGTAGCAACATAAAACTTCATCTTCTCTCCTTAAAAATTTTTAGACTTAACTTAGTAGTGACTGTAAAAGATAAATTGCCGGAGCAAAAAATATATTTTTTAGCGGCGTAACCAATATCACGATAATCACAATCATGCCATAGGGTTCTAACTTTTGCATCACATTCACAATACTGCGCATATTAAAATGCATCGCAACATATTTTAACGCATTAGACCCATCAAGCGGCGGCACGGGCCAAAGATTAAAAACTCCCAGCACAACGTTAATTATAACAAGTTGGGCTAAAAGAGAGTACACAAAGGCTTGAGAGAGTGTAGAGGGTTCTGCATAGCTCCCAAGAACAATCGATGCAAGCACTGCAAGGGTAAAGTTATACGTAACCCCCGCAAGCGCAACTCCCACAGCACCGAAATAGCCGCCGTTTCGCACCACTGTGACGATATTAACGGGAACGGGCTTTGCCCATCCAAACAAAAAAGGCGCTCCTGCAACAAACAACAGTGCAGGCACCGCTATCGTTCCAACGGGATCGACGTGACGGATGGGATTAATGTTGAGTCTCCCCTCATCTTTTGCCGTATTATCTCCATATTTGTACGCTACATATCCATGCATGATCTCATGACCGACAATAGCGACAATAAGTGCAATGACCGTTGTAACGATCCTTATAATATCAATTTCGCTCATACACTTGCGACTGTAACGCTTCTACACTACTTCCTATTCTATCCCAGCGGATACTGTAGTTATCATCCCAACTAAAATAGACAAACCACGGCTGTCCGACGATATGTTTATACGCCACGCTCCCCCAAAAACGGCTATCGTTTGAGTTATCACGATTATCTCCTACCATGTAGAAGCGATCTTTTTCTACTTTCTTGTAAAAAGCGTTAAACCCCGGTCCGTAAGGATCACCCAACTCTTTGATATAGGTGGGCTGCATATCTAGATTATCTTGCAAAGCTGCTCTTGCCATGATCATAAACGCACTCATATCTTTACCACCCTCTACGCCGATATACTGAATATTTGGAAAATTATCTCTGTAAGGATCTTTTACCCAAAGCTTTTTGCCGATAGTGATAAGCTTTTTTTGCGGATAATTTTGTTTGATATAGGTATCTCCCTCATGGGGTCTGAGATACAGCGCATCTTCGGTATAGAGCAGTTCATCACCGCCAATGGCAACATTTCGCTTGACATAGTGAATCTTTGGCGCAACGGGATATCGAAAAACAACGATATCACCTCTTTTTGGTTTTTCTCCTTCAAAAAGGTGCCCGTTGCCGTTAAAATCAGGCAACAGGGGAATCTCTATCCACGGAAGATGGGGTACGGGAATACCGTAGGTGAACTTTTTGACAAAAAGGTGATCACCGATAAGCAAAGAGCGTTTCATCGATCCGCTTGGGATCACAAAGGCTTGTATTACAAAAAATATCACTAAAAGTACGATAATGATCGTGCCTGTCCAACTATTTGAAAACCTATAAAGTTTTTTTAATTTTTCCATCAATCTCTCTTATCTATTTTTGGCTGCATCAAGGGTATTTTGCAACAGCATCGCAATAGTCATCGGACCTACGCCTCCGGGAACCGGCGTAATGAATGAACACTTTTGACTCACATTTTCAAAATCTACATCCCCTACTAACTTGCCGCTTTCAAGTCTATTGATCCCGATATCAATAACGATCGCACCGTCTTTGACCATATCCGCGGTGATGAGATTTGGTTTTCCCACACCGACGATGACGATATCCGCATTTTGTGTATGGGTTTTTAAATCTTTGGTAAAGATGTGGCAAGTTGTGACGGTTGCATCGGCATTAAGTAGCAATGCGCCCATCGGTTTGCCCACGATATTGCTCGCTCCGACAACTACACAATCTTTACCTTTAAGTTCAATATCGTACCTCTCAAACATCTTCATCACACCAAGGGGGGTACAAGGTACAAAGCTTGGTAAACGACTGACTAATCGCCCTGCATTATAGGGGTGAAAGCCATCAACATCTTTTTTTGGATCGACCACTTCTAAAATCTTTTCGGTATCGATATGCCCAGGAAGGGGCAACTGTACCAATATTCCGTCAATATTTGGATTATTGTTCATCATACTGATCGTTTCGATAATCTTTTCTTGTGATACCGAATTTGGCATCTCATGCACTATTGAGTAAAACCCTACCTCTTTGCACGCTTTTGATTTCATCTTTACATATGAATGACTTGCAGCATCATCGCCCACAAGCACAACAGCAAGCCCCGGAACAACGCCATCTTGTTTTAAATTATCAACTTCACTCTTGACCTCTAACCGAATCTCTTTTGCCAATGCCGAACCGTCAATTGTTTGCATATATATCCCATTTAAAAAATTTTTGATATGATAACAAAAAAATGGTTAAGGATTTGTAAGTTGCGATATATTCTTTTTTTACCTTTTCTTATAAGTGTTGCTATAAGTGCCGATAGTTTTATCACAAAGCATGAATATGGACACTACCTTTATGACAATCCCAGAGGTATCGGATGCAACAGGTGCCATGGAGCCGATGCAAAGGGAAAGCTCATTGCATCCTACACGGTAGAAAAAAACAAAAAGAAAGAGAAAAAACAGTTACGCGGGGCAAATATTCAAAATATCTCCTTGCAAAAATTACAAAACTCGTTGCAAAATCCGCCTACGGCGATGCCAAAGTATAATTTAACGGAAGCAGAGATCGAAGCATTGCACATTTTTTTAAATAATACAGACCAACAATAAAGGAATACCCGTGTCAATTATCGTCGCACTTTTAGTGATATCTTTTTTAATATTTTTTCATGAGTTGGGACACTTTTTAGCCGCACGCTACTTTGGTGTGTTTGTCGAAAAGTTTTCTATCGGTTTTGGAAAGCCTCTTTTTAGCAGGGTTATCAAAGGAACCGAGTACCGCTTTAGCTCCATCCCGCTTGGAGGCTATGTACAGATGAAAGGACAAAACGATATCGACCCCAAAGAACAAAGTTTTGACAATGACAGTTACAATGCACTGCATCCGTGGCAGCGTATTGTTATCTTGTTTGCCGGTCCCTTTGCAAACTTCTTTTTAGCCTTTTTACTCTATCTTAGCGTTGCTTTTATAGGCGTAAGCATGCTCACACCCACCATCGGAGAGGTGCAGCCAAACACGCCGGCACAGCAAGCACAACTGCAAAGTGAGGATAAGATCATTGCTATTAACGGCAACAATGTACAGATTTGGCAAGATATGAGTGAATATATTCAAAACAGCAGCAACACTTTGACCTTAACGGTTGAGAGAGAGGGCGAAGTACTAGAGCAAAGAGTGACCCCACAAATCCTTACAACTCAAAATATCTTTGGCGAAGAGGTAGAGAGAAAGATGATAGGCATCGCTCCAAGTGGGGATTTTATCACCGTGCATATGGATCCGATTGAGGCGCTGCATTATGGCTTTACAAAAACCCTTGATGCTGCAACGCTCATTGTCCAAAGCGTACAAAAACTGATCTCAGGCGTTGTGCCTGCCAAAGAGTTAGGCGGTGTGGTTTCGATTGTGCAATTTAGCGCACAAGCCAGTGAAGCGGGGATTGTGGCACTGTTTATGTTTACCGCGCTCATTTCGGTAAACCTTGGCGTACTCAACCTTTTACCCATTCCCGCACTTGATGGGGGGCATATTATTTTTAATCTGTATGAGATGGTTACAAAAAAAGCTCCTAGCTTGCAAGTTTTGTATAGCCTCACCGTCTTTGGATGGGTACTGCTTATCGGGCTGATGAGCTTAGGACTGTATAACGATATAAACCGATTAATAGGAGGATAAAATGCAGCAATTAGAGCAAAATTTAGACCGCGTAATAACCAATATCGAAGAGGCAAGACTACAGGTCAATGCCCACCATATCGTCAAGCTCGTAGGTGTGAGCAAATACACCGACACCCAAACGATTCAAGCTCTGTATCATCTAGGACAAAGAGCTTTTGGTGAAAGCAAAGTACAGCAGCTTACTCAAAGAGTCGATGAGTTGCAAGAGTTGCCTCTTGAGTGGCACTTTATCGGCAGATTGCAAAAAAACAAGATCAACCATCTACTCAAAACATCCCCCGCACTTATTCACTCGATCGATTCACTAGAACTTGCCCAAGCTGTTGATAAAAGAGCAACCACCCCGTGCAATGTATTGCTTCAAATTAATAGCTCCAATGAAAAGAGCAAAGCAGGTGTTAGCGTAGAAAGTGCTGCTGATACGTACGCAGCGATCAAAGAGAGTTGTGCTAACCTTAACTTACGGGGGGTGATGAGCATAGGTGCACACAGCGATGATACAAAACTGATTGCACAAAGTTTTGAAAAGACGTATAAAATCTATGAACAAACAGGTGCAAAGATCTGTTCGATGGGGATGAGCAGTGATTATGAATTAGCGATAAAATGCGGTTCTAACATGGTGCGCATCGGTTCGGCACTCTACAAGTAGGAGTGCCAATAATACAACCTTGATTGACATAGACTAAAGCTTTGTGATATAATATATATAAAATCAACAAATATATAAAGGATGAAACATTGAGTAAAAGTCTATATCAAACATTAGAGATAAATGAAAACGCAAGTGAAGCAGAGATTAAAAAAGCGTATAGAAGATTAGCAAGAAAGTACCACCCCGATATCAATAAAGATGCGGGGGCTGAAGAGAAGTTCAAAGAGATAAACGCAGCGTATGAAGTACTCAGTGACCCGCAGAAAAAAGCGCAGTATGACCAATACGGCGATACGATGTTTGGGGGTCAAAACTTCCATGATTTTGCACGCGGACAAGGCGGCGGCGTCGATCTTGACGATATTCTTAACTCAATTTTCGGTCAAGGCGGCTTTGGTGGAGCGCGCGGCGGTTTTGGCGGTGCAAGCGGTTTTAGCGGTTTT
>JBNJHJ010000011.1:0-16564 GCA_051748365.1 Campylobacterota bacterium | reverse complement strand
CTATATCAAAGCCGCTAACTATGCCATCGCAAAAGAAAAGATCGAGATTGCATCTTCGTTTGTCGATCTTGTAATGGTGCTGTTTTGGTTTTTGGGCGGATTTGCACTGTTACAATCGTTTATCAATTTTGAAAGCCAGCTGCTTAATGCAACGGTTTTTATGATCGGATTTTTAAGTGTAGTCTTTATCGTGGGACTGCCTTTTGATATCTACAAAACGTTCAAGCTTGATAGCAAATATGGTTTTAATAATACAACTCCAAAGCTGTTTATACTTGATCAATTAAAATCGATCGGGCTGTTTTTGATCTTTGGAACTGCCGTTATCGCGATTTTAAGTCTTATTATCCATAGCTTTTCTTTGTGGTGGGTCTATGGATTTGTATTTATTTTTGCTATCGTGGTGCTTATCAATCTTATCTATCCAACGCTCATTGCCCCGATGTTTAACACGTTTGCTCCACTAAAAGATAAAGAGTTGCAGCTAAGTATCCAAAAGATGATGCAAGAGGTGGGCTTTGAAAGTAGTGGGATCTTTGTGCAAGATTCTAGCAAAAGAGATAGCCGATTGAATGCGTATTTTGGAGGGCTTGGCAAGACAAAGCGGGTGGTGCTTTTTGATACGCTTGTTCAAAAACTTAGCCATAGAGAGTTGTTGGCTGTTTTAGGGCATGAACTAGGACACTTTAAACACGGTGATTTGGGAAAAAACATCGCATTAGTAGGCGGGTTGCTCTTTATGGTATTTGCAATCTTTGGTAATATCCCCGATTCTATCTACACGCAACTTGGCGTGACAAAAAACGGGGGCGTGGTGCTTGCGTTGATTATGCTACTCTCATCGGTTGTAGGGTTTATCTTTATGCCGATATTTTCACTCTTTAGCAGAAAACATGAGTATGCCGCGGATAAATTCGGCAGCGATCTAGTTGATAAAAAAGCCTTAGGCGATGCGTTGGTAAAACTTGTGGATGAAAACAAAAGTTTTCCAAAAGCCCATCCGCTGTATATCTTTTTTTATTATTCCCATCCACCGGTTATTGAGAGGCTCAAAGAGTTAGACTATGATTACCGTTGAGCAGGCGTTAGAAAAGGCTGCAAAAGAGCTTTATAGCGTCAGTGACAGAGCAAAGCTAGAAGCAGAGATGTTGCTGTGTCACCATCTTGGTATCAATCGCGTGCAGTTGGTACTCAAGCAGCATCAGCTTTTTGATTCCAGAGCATATTTTGCGCTCATTGCCAAAAGAGCAACCAATTATCCGCTTGAATATATCACTCAAGAGGTCTCGTTTTATGATACGACGCTATTGGTTAGCGAAGGGGTTTTAATCGCTCGTCCGGAAACGGAGATACTAGTGGATAAAGCAATAGCACTGATTAAAAAACACAACATAACCAAGATTGCCGAGATCGGTATCGGTAGCGGGGCTATTAGCATTAGTATTGCGCAAAAATGCAAAAACGTACAGATTGTTGCAACAGATATCAATCCAAAAGCGATAGAGGTTGCGCAAACAAATATCGATACACACGGTTTAAAGGGTAAAATCACGCTTTTGCAAACCTCTTTGCTTGATGGCATTGATGAGGAATTTGAGTTGATTGTAAGCAACCCTCCCTATATCGCACAGGATTTTGTGTTGCCTAAAAATGTTGTGTATGAACCCTCAAATGCGCTTTTTGGCGGCAAGAGAGGCGATGAGTTGTTGCGTCAGATCGTACTGCTTCAAAAACACAAACAGGTGCCTTTTTTGGCGTGTGAGATGGGATATGATCAAAAGTCTGCATTGATGCAGTTTTTTGATGCGTTGCAGATACAAAAGTATCGCTTTTATCAAGATTATGCACAGCTTGATAGAGGATTTATTATAGGAGACGATGATGATAGATAAAAACATAGTAAAAAAAGCGGCAATTATCGGGTATATTGCACTGCTTTTTATCACTTTAGGCGCGGTTTTATGCAGCGGTATCTTTGTTGCAAGCACGATTTTTAACTCTTCAGATGTTTTAGCTACGTCACTAACTCGCTATGAAGAGGGGCTTTTAATGACGGCTATTTTTATAAAGCTCAATCACTTGATCCATATTACGGTGTTTGCTATCTTGCTTGTAGAGTTGTACCGTTTTAAAAGTTTTGATCGTGATAATATTTTGCTTACTGCCGTAATTGTTGCGGTATTTAGCGGTTTACTGTTTACACAATATTATACTCCCGATATCTTAGCGATGCAAGCACAAGGTGCGCAAGCGACGGCTACAGCTGCATTTGAGGCGGTACATAAAGGCAGTGAGTTTGCATTTAAACTTTTTGCACTTGCTCTAGCGGTCATTGGAGTGAAAAATATTATAAGGATTGCAAAATGAAGATAGTTTCATGGAATGTCAACGGCATTAGAGCCGTAGAAAAAAAGGGATTTATCGATTGGTTGACGCAATTAGATGCCGATATCGTAGCCCTTCAGGAGACAAAAGCACATCCGGAACAATTAAATCGGGAGCTTTTAGAAATTGGCGGATATCATAGCTACTTTGAGAGTGCGCAAAAAAAGGGCTACAGCGGCGTTGCGATCTATTCTAAGACGCAGCCGTTGTCGGTACGAAACCTCGGCGATGCAATCTTTGATAGCGAGGGGAGGGTGATAGAGGCAAAATATGAAGATTTTACGCTGCTTAACTGCTACTTTCCCAATTCGCAAAAAGAGGGAGCAAGGCTTGAGTACAAGCTTGCTTTTTGCGATACGATTTTGCAGCGATGTAACGCGCTAGTAGAGTCGGGTGAAGATGTTGTGCTGTGTGGGGATTACAACATTGCCCATACCGAGATTGATCTAAAAAATCCAAAATCAAATGTGAAAAATCCCGGATTTTTACCCCAAGAAAGAGAGTGGATGAACAGCTTTTTAGCTAGCGGCTACAGCGATATCTTTAGAGAGTATCACCCCGGTGAAGAGGGGCATTATACGTGGTGGTCGTACCGCTTTAACGCAAGGTCTAAAAATATCGGCTGGCGGATCGATTACCTGTGTGTTAATGAGGGCTTTAAAACTAGAGTCCAAAATCCGCAAATACTTAGTGAGGTAATGGGCTCAGACCACTGCCCCGTTAGCTTAGAGATTATCTGATAATCTCTAGCATCTGCTTAAAAAGCGGATCTTTGCTATCGCCAATGAGTTCAAAAAGTACCGCTTCATACGTAATAGGCTTGATGCCTGCTTGGATGAGCCGCTGCAAGGCGACCTCTTTGTCGCCCTTTTTGCGGCTTGAGATACAATCGGTCACAAGATAGACTTCATAGCCTGCTTGCAGCAACTCTAGTGAGGTTTGCGCCACGCATACGTGCGCTTCGGTGCCTGCGACAATGATCTGTTGTTTACCGCTTTGCTCTATATCGGCGGCAAAGTTTCTGTTTTGCATCCCCGAAAAAGTTGTTTTTTCATATCTTTTAGCACCACCGATAAAAGGTTGCAGTGCTTTGATTGTTTCACCGATCCCTTTTGTATACTGCTGCAAAACAAAAAGTTCTACCTCACACAGTTGCAACCCCCTAAGCAACCTTTGGAGGTTGTTTTGTAATCTTGTTCTTTCTTGCATCTGTACAAAAAGTTTTTCCTGCAGATCGACCAAACAAAAAAGGGCACTTTGACGTGCGATCATAAGATATCCTTAGCCAAATCCGCCCAGCTTCCGCTGAGGGTTTGCTTTTTATTTGAAAGTTTTAACATATCTAAAAAGTGCTCCCTCTCTATCTCTTTTGCGCCTAAACTCTGAAGATGCGGCGTAGGCATTTGACAATCTATATAATCAAAGCCGTTGTGTTTGCAAAATTCGTTGAGGTAAAAAAACGCTATTTTTGAGCCGTCTTTTACAAGAGAAAACATCGATTCTCCAAAAAATGCCGCGCCTAAACTTACTCCATACAATCCGCCAACTAATTTTTGATCCATATACACCTCTACACTGTGGGCGTATCCTTTTTGATGGATAAGGGTATAGCTTTGGCGCATCGCTTCTACGATCCAACTCTCACCCTCATCTTTGCGCGGTATTTTAGCACACAAAGAGATCACTTTTTCAAAGTTATTGTCAAATTGTATCGTATAGTTTTTATTGCGTAGCACCCTTGAGAAGGATTTGGAAACTTTAAACTCCTGAGGCAGCATGATAGCACGGGGATTTGGCGACCACCACAGGATAGGATCTTGGGGATTAAACCAGGGAAAGATCCCGTGTTGGTACGCTTTGAGCACTCTATTTGGATTCAGATCACCGCCATAGGCAAGCAAACCCTCATCCATAGCAAGCCGTGGATCGGGGAAGATATAATCGGCCCCAAGCCGTGGGATAGGAAATCTATGCATAGGTAAAAATAAACTCTTTGTCAAAATCTATCCTTACCCTGCCGCCTCCTTTGAGCATTCCAAACAAGATCTCATCGGTAAGAGGCGTGACGATGTGTTCATCAATCACACGTTGTAGATGTCTTGCACCGTAGTTTTTATCATAGCCTAGTGTGGCAATCTGATCGAGTGCATTGCGTGTTGTTTCAAGTGTTACTTTGTTGAGATTTTTTTCTAGCTTTTGCAGTTCTATTTTTGCAATCGCTTTGATATCATCAAATGAAAGGGCGTTAAAAGTGATCTTTGTATCGATTCGGTTGATAAACTCCGGAGAGAAATACTCTTTTAACGCATTTTCATATTTTGACTCCCCGCTGATAAAGCCCATCGATTCGTTAGAGGTTGCGCCTAAGTTGCTTGTCATAATGATGATACAGTTTTTAAAATCTGCAACCCTGCCACTATTATCGGTGATGGTAGCACTGTCAAGGAGTTGCAAAAAGATATTGATTAAGCTGCTATCGGCTTTTTCTATCTCATCAAAAAGCACCACACTATGGGGGTGTTTACGTATCTCTTCAGTTAGTAAGCCTCCTTCGTCAAACCCGACATACCCCGGAGGTGAACCGATGAGGCGGCTAACGGTGTGAGAGTGCATATACTCACTCATATCAAATTTTAAAAAGTGCATATCCATCTGCGTAGCTAATTGCTTTGAAAGCTCTGTTTTCCCTACACCGGTGGGTCCTACAAAGATAAAGCTACCGATAGGTTTTTGTCTGCCTAGCTGCAGGTGAGCTTTTTTAATCGCACTGCTTAGCTGCGCAATCGCACTATCTTGATTGATAATGATTTTTTTCAAACCGCTATCGATATTTTTAAGATACTCCAGATCGCTTTTTACCTCAGGCAAATGCAGCATCTTTGCCACCACTTTTTCTATATCTTTGGCATTAAGATTACTCTTTTGACGCCTTGCAAAGTAAGAGCCCGCTTCATCGATAATATCGATCGCTTTATCGGGTAAAAAATGATCATGGATATATTTTACCGAGAGATTGATCGCTTTTTTAAGGGCATTGTCGCTGTATTGCAAGCCATGGTGCTTTTCATAGATCGGTTTTAAGCCGCGCAGTATTTTGAGCGCATCTGCAATACTTGGTTCTTTAATATCGACTTTGCTAAAGCGTCTGCTTAAGGCTTTATCTTTTTGGATATAGTTTCGAAACTCATCATACGTGGTTGCGCCGATACATTTTATCTCTCCTTTTGCCAGTGCGGGTTTAAGCAGATTGGACATATCCATGCTTGAGCCGTTGGTTGCTCCGCTGCCGACGATAGTGTGGATCTCATCGATAAACAGTACCGAGTTTTCTATCTTTTTTAACTCTTCCACGATCACTTTAAGACGCTTTTCAAACTCGCCACGGTACTTTGTACCTGCCATCAATGCCGCAATATCAAGTGAATAGATCTCATACATATCACTTTGCAGCACCACACCCTCTACAATTGCACTTTTGCCTACACCCGCTTCTCCAACTAGCAGCGGATTGTTTTTTTTCTTTCGCTGCAAGATTTGAAACACCCGCGCTACTTCATCCTCTCTACCGATAATGGGATCGATCTTGTTTTTGATGGAGTTTAGATGCGTACAAAACTGTTCAAGAGGGCTTTTTTTATCTTTTTTGCTCTCTTTAGGCGTATCAAGGGTATGAGAGATCGCTTCTAAAATATCGACTCTATCGATCTCATATTTTGCAAGCAGATACTCCGTAATCGTTTCATCTTCATTATACAGTGCTACCATAAAATCACCCACCGTTGCGCTTTCTTTGCCCGCACTTTGAATATGGATCATCATCTTTTCAAGCACCCGCGAAAGAGCTAACGTTTCGATAGGCTCACGCGAAGCAGTAAGCGACCGGTTGTTGGCAACTACGTAGTGGAGCAACTCTTTTTGTAGCGCGTCGACATCCACTTGCAAACTTTCCAAGATCTGTCTTCCCTGCCTGTGCATAATGCAGGATAAAAATAAGTGTTCTATTGTTAAGTATTCATGCGAATACTCTTTGGCAAACTCTATTGCACTTTGAAAAACTTGGTTTAATTCTTTACTAATCATCACATTTCCTCATTGTCGCTAGCAGCGGAAAGCCGCTTTGTTTTGCTGCTGCTTTGACCTGTTCTACTTTTGTTTGTGCTATCTCTTTTGTATAGATGCCACACACTGCTAAGCCCTCTTTATGGATTTTGAGCATAATATTATATGCTTCATGTTCACTTTTATGGAAAAACTCTATCAAAATTTCAATAACAAAGTCCATAGTCGTGTAATCATCATTATGTAAAAGTACTTCATATTTTTTAGGTAGTTGTAGTTTTGTATCGATCTTTTCCTCATATTCAAATGCCACGTTTTACTCCCTGTGCGATGGTGTCAAAAATTTAAGATCTATCATGGTGTCTACGATCTCTTTAAATACAGGAACCGAGGTCAATGACGCAAAGTGCCTGTACCTTACTTTAGGTTCTTTGGTGAGTACGGCTATAGTATAGCGATTATTTGTATCATTTGCAAAACCTATAAAGGTAGAATTATAGAGATTTTCATACTGGCCCTTGACCGAGATATGCGCCGTTCCGGTTTTGCCGCCAATCTGCAACCCGGGGGTGAGAGCCCTTTGAGCACTCCCGTCTTTGACGACTTTTTGCATAATCTTATTCATCTGTGCGGCAATGGTGGAGGAGATGATCTGCTGTTTTACAGGTTTTTGCATATGTTCTTGCTTTGTGCTTACCATCTTGTCAACAACTTGAGGATTGACTAAGTAGCCGCCGTTATTAAAAACATTCAGTGCTCGTGTTTGCTGCATCAGATTAGTTACTAAACCGTATCCGTACGCTGAAGATGCTTTGTAGATATCACGGTTAAGATTGGATATATTTTGTATCTTTCCCGCTCTTTCATACGGGATGTCAAGATTACTTGGGGAGGTTAATCCATATTTTTCAAACCCCTCATATAGTTCAAATCCCTCAAGTCTTTGTGCTAGTTTTGCTATTCCGATATTTGATGAGTAGACGACGGTGTTTTCTGCACTCATCCAGTCATGTTTATGCTCATCTGTTATCATATATCCGTTGAGTCTCCATCTACCGCCCTCGGTATTGATCAGTTCAAGAGGATTAACACGGTTGTGTTCAAGCAAAAGTGCAAAGGTGATGGGCTTAATAACCGATCCGGGTTCATAAAGATACTCTGTAGCCGTTGGGTTGAGATAACTGATTTGTGATTGTAAAATGTTAGAAGGGTTGTATCTATTAGAGCTTGCTAAACTTATCACTTTGCCCGTATCGCTATGCATAACAACAGCTAATACTTCTGAAGCTTCATACGCTTTTTGTTTTTCATCAAGCATCTGTTCTATCTGTTTTTGTAATTGTAGATTGATGTTTAAATGGATATCAAAGCCATCTTGCTTGAATTGAACGATAGAGTTGCTATCAAAAATAAGATTGCTACGGACATCTCTTTTTCCCCTTAAATAACCGTCCTTTCCATTTGAAAGTTCCCGTTCATACTGCTTTTCAATACCTTTTAAGCCGACGCTTTTTGTGTATCCCTTGTCATTTACTTTTGTCATATGACCAAGCAGCGGTGTTAACGTATCAAGGTAGATAAAATCTCTACTTTCACCGCTTTCTAAAATCTCTAATTTGTATTCAAGTGAACCGCCGTTTTGGGTTTGGATCCTTCTGTAAGCCCCTAATTGATAGAGTTTTCTTGATAACTCTTTTAAGTATTTTGCCCTTGATGCATCTATTTTATATGATAAAATAACATTTTTATTAAACGAACCCATCCTCTTTTTGACGGTATCTTTCTCGATGCCGCTGTAGATACTAAAAAGATTAATAAACAGTTCTCTTTTTTGCGGATCGATCCCGGGACCATATATCTGTGCTTTATATTTTTTGGATGATTGCGCAACACTAAAGCCATCAGCGGTAATGATCTTACCGCGTATAGAACGATCGCTTTGTGTGATTGTTTGAGAAGGAAGTGTTCGATTACCGAAAGCTTCATAGGTGAGTTTTGACAAAAAGATAAGTATCAAAACAACAAAAAAAGCAAAAAAGATAAAAGATCTAACCTTTTGCGTATTGATTAGTTCACTATCTTCCATACTATATTTGCGTTTTCAAAATCTCTTTATATGCCGAAATTGCTTTGTTTCTAACCTCTAGCATCATCTTCATATTTGTTTCTGCTTTGCCAATTGCAATAGACGCTTGATGCAGATCTTTCACGCTGCCTGTGGCCATATCCGCCAATGCATCTTCAGAAGATTTTTGGACCTGGTTTGTTTCATTGATACTGTCTTTAAGCATCTTCCCAAAATCAAGATCACTAGAGTTTGCATTAGTGTTGCTTTTATCCGTATTGAGCGTATTAAGCTTAAGGTTGTTGGCATTATTAATAGTATTTGGCATCTACTTATGTCCTCATCATATCAATTGCTGTTGTTGCCATTGTTTTAGCACTTTGAAACGCTGCTACGTTGGCTTGGTATGCTCGTGTAGCTTCTACCATATCCGCCATCTCTACTACGGGATTGATGTTGGGGTAGGCTACATACCCCTCGTTGTTTGCATCAGGATGACCCGGTTCATATCGCATGATCGGCTCTCCGTCATCTCTTACGATCTTGTCAACCACCACGCCGCTTAAAGCAGGCTTGGGCTTGTCGTTAAACGCACCCTCTCGAAGCGGATCGCTGAATTTTATCATTTTAGAGTTTTCATCTATCTTTTGGTTGAGCACTTCATTAAAATCTACGGCTTTAAAAACAATGCTTTTTCTCTTGTACGGTCCACCCTCATCGGTTCTTGTCGTGTTTGCGTTGGCAATATTTGAACTTATGGTGTTGATACGTTGCCTTTGTGCCGTTAACCCATATCCGCTTATATCAAAACTATTTAAAAAACTCATCTTCTATCCTTAGATTCTACCGGATGATTCAATCACGCTGGTAAAGATCGCTTTGTCTTTTTTAAGCGCAGCAAGCAAACCCTCATACATCATGCCGTTTTTGGAAAGTTCGGTTGTTTCTGTATCGATATCAACGCTGTTTCCATCATTTCGTGCCATATGCCCGTCTCTAAAAAATACGCTTGCTTTATCTTTTTGAGCAATATCTTTTGGTTCAAGGTGCATGCTGTTAGTATGTGCCATGTTGAGTTTGAATGAATTGTCACCCTTTTGTTCAGCTCTTTTTTGGGATAACATCTGTTCAAAACTAATATCTCTAGGCTTGTAAAAAGGAGTGTCGACGTTTGCAATATTTCCTGCGATCAAATCTTGTCTAATACTTCGATAATCAAGTGCTTCTTGAGCTAATGTTCTTGCTTCACTGATCTGCATCTGTGCTCCTTTTTTGTAGTTTCTTGCAAATATTATACCAAAAAATCATTACAATCATAATAAGCAAGAAACGTACCAATTTAAAGCTTTTAAAATGTAGAGCTTCTCTTAATAGCTTTTTTGATAAAATACAATAAAAACAAAGAATTTCTATGATTGATAAATCGGTACTGTACACATCATCAATACTGTTAGCATTTGGATTGTTAGCTACTTATTCGCTCTCTACCTTTGTCACATATTATTTTGAAATAGACCAGTTTAGCTTCATGATAAAACAAGCAGTTGCGGTCTTTATGGGATTGGCTATCATTTTTTTTCTTGCTTCACTTGATCCTGATAGATGGTTCAACAAAGTCGGTGCTTCTTTGTTTATTATATTTTTTTTAGCAATGATTATGATGCAGTTTATGCCCCCATCGATTGTTCGTGAAGTTGGAGGGGCAAAGCGGTGGATCAATCTTGGTTTTATGTCGATCTCTCCCGTTGAGTTTTTCAAAGTAGGATTTGTTTGGTTTTTAGCATGGAGCTTTTCAAGAAAATTTATTTGGCATCACGGACGCAAACCGTTAAAGGAGGAGTTTTTAGAGATCACTCCCTATCTAGCGGTTTTTACCGTTGTCGTAGTACTGATAGCAATTTTTCAAAACGATTTTGGGCAAGTGGTTGTTTTAAGCGTTACGTTAGCGACGATGCTTTTGTTTGCGGGCAAAAGTAAAGAACTCTTTTTTAGTATGTTTGCCATTGCTTCTGTGGCTTTTACCTTTTTTATCGTCAATAGCGCACACCGGGTGGAACGGGTTAAATCGTGGTGGTCGATGGTGCAGGATTTTATCTTTGATCTTTTGCCTATAGGTTTAGAAAATTACCTTCGAGTAGATGCTGTTAAGGAACCCTACCAGATAGGGCACTCACTCAATTCGATCAAAAACGGAGAGTTTTTGGGGCAGGGCTTGGGTAATGGGCAGTTTAAGCTAGGGTACCTCAGTGAAGTCCATACCGATTTTGTGCTTGCGGGGATTGCCGAAGAGGTCGGATTAGCAGGAGTGACACTAGTGACGCTTTTGATCACATTTTTAGTGTATCGTTTGTTTAAAATTGCAGCAAGAAGTGTTAAAAGAAGGTACCATCTTTTTAGTGTCGGTATCGCGATGATTATCGGTTTGTCGTTTTTGATCAATGCATACGGTATCAGTGGTATAGCACCGATAAAAGGGATCGCCGTGCCTTTTTTAAGTTATGGTGGAAGCCATATTTTAGCAACTTGCGTGGCAATAGGAATGATTTTGATGATAAGCAAAAAGGCAAAGATGTGATAGTATTTACAGGCGGCGGTACGGGCGGTCATCTTCGGATTATCGACAGTGTTTGCGAATATGTTGAAGATAGAGTGTATATTGGCTCCATACACGGACAAGATAGGGCGTGGTTTAGTGAAGATACCCGTTTTAAAAGTGTTTATTTTCTAAAAACAACGGGAGTGGTGAATAAAAAAGGTTTTGCAAAGTTCAAAGCACTTTGGCTGCTGCTAAAAGCGGTTATAAAAGCTCTTTCAATTGTGCGCAAAAGTGATGGGGTCTTTAGCGTGGGAGGTTTTAGCGCCGCTCCTGCTGCACTTGCAGCGATTGTTTTGAGAAAACCGCTTTATATCCATGAACAAAACTCTATAGAGGGTAAGCTTAATACGCTACTGAAACCCTTTGCAACGCACTATTTTACCTCTTTTGGACAAGGGAGGGTGGATTATCCTGTAAAAGAGGAGTTTTTTCAACATTTTCGAAAACGCAAAGAGGTGAAAACAATCATCTTTTTAGGTGGTTCACAAGGGGCACACGCTGTAAATGCGATCGCTTTAAAAGTAGCAAGCAGCTATCCGTTTAAAATTATCCATCAGTGCGGCGAAAAAGATTATACATGGCTGCACAAAGAGTATATGAAGATGGGCACTTGTGTAGATCTGTTTTGCTTTAGTGATGATGTGGCAAAAAAGATGGAAGAAGCTGATTTTGCCGTTGCAAGAGCAGGGGCATCGACGCTTTGGGAGCTCTGTGCTAACGGGTTGCCGACACTATTTATTCCCTATCCCCATGCAGCACAGAACCACCAATACTACAATGCAAAGTTTTTAGTCGATCAAGAAGCGGCTTGGGTTATGTCACAAGAGGAGTTTGATCTGATCTTTTTTGAAGATATCGATAAAAAGATAGATGGAGTGAGTGAAAAACTGCAGAAGCAGTTAAATGTGGATGGAGCAAAGCAGATAGCGTCTTATCTTACCAGGTGACGTTTTTTGCGTCAATGAGTGGAAACTCTTCATCTTTTAGTTCGGGGTCGTATTTATAACCGTTAAACTTCATCGTGATGAACTTCACCTCTTTGTCAAACTCTCCCTCAAGATGGGTCAAAATCCGATTTTCTATTTTTTGTCTTATCTGGGGTCCATCTTGGGTAAAGGGAAAAAATAGATACACCTTTGAATTGCAGATAAAAACGCGGTCACTTTTCCTTACAAATGTTTGTAGTTTTTGAGCAACAAGGTCAGGTTCGAGATTGAGCGTAAAATCCATCATCGTTAGAGTGTAGGAACTGTAGCGACGCAGTTTTGAAATCTCTTCTTCAATGTGTCTTTTTAAACCCGTACAGTCTGTTTGGATTGTAGTAGCTACAGTTGCGTGTTCATTTTGTCCGTTTTTTTCATTTTTATGCTGTTTTTTATTTGCTTTGAGTATCTGTAGCCGCTTAAACTCTATAATCAAAAGCAGCGTCAAAAGCACTACTATAACAATTTCAAACCACATCCCCGCTCCTCTTTAACTTTGCTGTAAAACTTTTTCTATTCTTTTTATCGTCTGTTTTTTTCCGATTGCACTCATAATAACATCAAGCCCGGGACCGCTGAGCTTACCCACTAAAGCCAGTCGTAGCGGTTGACCGAGTTTTCCAAATCCCAACTCCTTTTGGCTTAAAAAACTCTCCATCACTTGATGATAATCGCTAGGTAGGTGTAAATCTTTGTCTCCATCTTGTAAATACTTCATAAAATCTTGCAAAACCTCAAAGTTTTTGGATGCCTTTTTATACGCTTTTGCATCATACTCTAAAGGATCTACAACGATCATATAGATATTTTGCGCTAACTCTTTGATCGTTTTGCTACGGTCTTTTGATTCATCTAAAAGTATCTCTTTTTTATCGTGGGAAAAGATATAGATATCAAACTCTTCTAAAAGCTTTGCTAAGTGGTCGTTTGAACAGTTTTTTATGTAGTGGGAATTGAGCCAGTTGAGTTTATCTAGGTTGTAGCTAGAGGGGCTTTTATTGATATCTTTTGGATCAAACTTATCAAGCATCTCATGCAGCGAAAAGATCTCTTGATCGCCGTAACTCCAGCCAAGGCGCACTAAAAAGTTAAGCAGGGCTTGAGGGAGATATCCCATCTTTTTATAATCCATCACATCCGTAGCACCGTCACGCTTTGAAAGCTTTTTGCCGTCTTGATTGTGGATCATGGGCACATGGTAAAATTGCGGTGCTTTCCATCCTAATGCTTCATAAACGACTAACTGTTTGGGAGTGTTGTAGAGGTGATCATCTCCGCGTATGACATCACTTAGTCCCATTGTGGCATCATCAATTGCAACGACAAAATTATATGTCGGCGTACCGTCGCTTCTAGCGATGATAAAATCATCGACTTCATCGGCACTGATAATAACTTCACCCTTAACGCCATCATCAATGATTATAGACCCGCTTTGCGGTGCTTTGATGCGTACAACAGGTTCTATATCTTGCGGCGGTGTACCGTTAAAATCTCTATATCTTCCGTCATATCTTGCGCGCTCACCTCGTTGCATCTGCTCTTGACGCAACGCTTCTAATTCATCTTTACTCATATAGCAGTAGTATGCCTTATCTTCATCAAGGAGTTGTTGGATATATTTTTGATAGATATCAAAACGCTTTGATTGGTAAACAACTTCACCGTCATAATCAAGTCCTAGCCAATCAAACGCTTCAATGATTGCTTGAGTGGCTTGTTCTGAGTTTCGTTTGAGATCGGTATCTTCTATGCGCAGATAAAACTTTCCGCCGTTTTTTCTCGCCCATAGATAGTTCAGCAGTGCCGTTCGCAAACCGCCGATGTGCAGATATCCTGTAGGACTCGGAGCAAATCTCGTAACAACCATATAAACCCTTTAAATATTAAATCTTTAATTAAGAAAGATCAATTGTAGCTTTTTACGTATGAAATTATACATAAATTGATTATCTACTTATATCGGTTAATCTCTCTTTTTGCTAAATTATTATTGGTATAATTATAGTATAATACGACAAAAAAAGGGCTGATATGAAGATATTGTTGACAATTTTACTCCTAAGTGTTGCCGTTTATGCCAGCTTAGTAAATGCCGTGGCGATCGTGGTAGATCAAAAGCCTATCACCTTACTAGAAATAGACAGTGTGATGCAGCAACAAGGTGTGAGTGAAAATGAAGCAGCAGAAATTCTTGTGCAAAGAGCGCTCTATGAGATTGAAGCACAAAAGTACGGCATTGAGGTGAGTGATTATGAAGTAGAGGCCGAACTTGAACGTGTAGCACAAAGAAACGGGATGGATCTAGATCAATTGATTGAAATGATACAAAACAGTGGACAAAGCTATAGCGCATACAGAGAAAACTTTGCGCAGCAGATACAAAGCAAAAAGCTGTTTGACAATATCGCTTCATCGCAACTTTCACAACCTTCACAGCAAGCACTGAAAGTACACTACCAAAACAATATCGATAAATTTACAACTTTTAAAACAGCGCAAGTTATTCAGTATGTTGCAACCAATAAAGCGCAGTTGCAGCAATATATTAGTGATCCCTTTAGCTCTTCAGAAGGTGTTGAACGCAACAAACAAACCGTAAGCAGCGATGAATTAAGCGGTAATTTACTCTATATGATTGAAAATACAAGTGTAAGAAAGTTCACGCCTATTATTCCCGTAGGACAACAGTTTGTTGCACTGTATATCCAAGACAAAGAGGGAAAGATTGTAAAAGAGTTTCAAAGTGTTCAAAACCAAGTATTGCAAAGCTGGAGAGAGAGCCAAAGAGAGCAAGTGATAAAGCAGCACTTTCAAAAAGTGCGTGCGCAAACCGATATAGAAATTATTAGATAAAAACAAGCCGCATAAAGCCGATAAAAAACAGTACAACGGCTACGCTTTGATATCCTAGTAAAAGCACAAAAAAACCACCTAGCATAAGTGCAAATGATAGTGCATAGGATTTAACGCTATCTTTGAACTTATCTTTTATCGAGTGCAGTTGATTTGCATCGATATTCACATTCAAACTCCCCTCACTGGCTTTATTGATAATGTTTTTGACATGCTTTATCGTCAGAGGCAGCGAAGTGAGTTCGTTTTTAAGTGTTGTTGTGAATTTTTGAGCCCCTAAGGCTTTTGTGAGATTGTCTTGTAAAATGGGCAAGATATCTTTGATCCCGTTAAAGTTTTCTTTATACGTCGTGCCAAGCCCCTCGATAATCGCACTCACACGCAGAATATAGATCGCATCTTGCGGCAGTTTAAAAGGGAGGTTTTTAGTACCTTCAAGCACTTCAAACGCTAAGCTTTGCATACTTTTTGCATCTAAATTATCATTTTCAAAAATTTCAAACATCTGTTGCGTAAACTCCGCCATCGCCGCATCATCAGCATCATAAGCTACAATCCCTAATCGCTTGCTTGCACTGATGTAAAGCTCATAATCTTTTTCGTTAGCTGCTTTGACCAGTTCGACAATAGCAAGCCGTGTGCTTGTGGGGATATTTTTTACCATCCCGTAATCTAGCAGTATCAACTCTCCCTCTTTGCTAATAAGCAAGTTCCCCGGATGCGGATCTGCATGGAAATAGCCGTTGATAAGCATCTGTTCTACATAAAAGTTGACAAGCTTTCTAATGATATCATCGATATCGATGTTGTGTTTGAGAATGTTGTGTTTATCATCAAAGGAAAAACCCTCACAATAGTTCATCACAATCATATCATCGTTGCACAGCACATCATAGGTGTAGGGAAAGATAATATCACAGTGGGAATAGGTTTGAGAAAATTTTACAAGATTGTGCTTTTCTTGAACAAAACTCACCTCTTGAAATAGCATCTTAGAATACTCTTTAATCACGCTTTCGATAGAGTTTTTCGTCATCTGCGAAAAAAGCGGTTGGAAAAGTTTTAACAGTGTGTTTAAGATAAACATGTCGGCTTTGACTTTTGCTTTGATACCCTCTCTTTTAAACTTTACCGCTACTTTTTTTCCATCTATATACCCAATATGCACCTGTCCGATAGAAGCACTTGCAATGGGGGTTTGTTCTAAACTATCAAAGGGAGATTGCGTAAATGCGCGGCTTTTGACCTTTTGGAAATCTTTTTGATCCATCGGGGCGACATCGTCGTGAACCTTTTGTAACTCATGCAGGTAACGTGCGGGAAAAAAATCGCTTCGTGTTGCAAGGACTTGTGAGAGTTTGATAAAGCTTACTCCCAAAGTATTGATGTAACGGCGAAAAACTTTGGGAGGCAGCGGCTTGATCAAAGCGATCGATTTTTTATCTTTTATGAGTAAAAATACCGTGACTAAAAATCGAAATACGCGGTAGATGCGAAGTGGTGAGTAAAGATGCAACAAGGCCTTACTTTTTGCCCGCTATATCATCTTTTGTCGCAAGATTGAGTTCATCCACAACCTCTTTGACTATATCTTTGATTTGTGCTTTTAATCTCACCTCT
>JBNJHJ010000010.1:0-16641 GCA_051748365.1 Campylobacterota bacterium | reverse complement strand
TTTGAGTGATTTTTTTAAAGCAGGACTTGAAGCACTAAAACCGTCAGTATCCGTTTTGGTCTGTGCTTTGGCAGCTTTTGATGTCCGTTTTTTGACCTCATAGGATCGATTGATCGCTTTGACTAAGTCATCTACTTCAAAGGGTTTGGTCAAAAAATCTTTTGCACCTAGTCGCAGTGCTTCTACGGCACGATTGAGTGTTGCATCGGCTGTGATAACGATCGCTTCGTAGCGATTATTTAACTGCTTTAAAAACTCAATCCCATCCATTTTGGGCATTGTGATATCTGTGACTACAAGATCATAAGAATCGTCTAACTCTTTAAGTGCAATAACTGCATTGCGAAAGGTTTTGACCTCATATGCATCATACGCACTTAGTGCAATCTCTAAAGATTTTCGCATATTGATATCGTCTTCAACGATAGCAATCTTCATATTGACCCTTTGTTCATTTAAGTAGTTATTTATAAAGACCTATTTTAGCTAAACCATTATTAATTTTAACTTTGATTCGTGTGGGGTAGATTTGAAGTTGTGTTTTGATGCGTGCGGTGTAGTTGACGGTGTCGGTTTGTGATGCGATGTTTGCACTATGAGATAATATCGCATCGACAAGATCGTATTTTTGGGTTTTTAGCAGGGTACCCACGGTTTTGGCATCGGTGCTAAAGTGAAGCACCGTATAGGGTGTTCCGCCTCTAGCGACCATCACCGGCGAGATCATGACCGATTCATTAAAAAGGGTCAGATCTTGGCTGTAGAGTTTATATGTGAGGTAGTACTCATTGGCAAAAAGTGTTGCGCAAAGCGCTACTGTTGTGACAATCTGTCGTACCATTGACTACCGTTTACTCGAAGTTCCATCTCCACTTCATACAATCCGTCATTCATTCTTGATTCGACAACCGAAGCGTTTCTAATCAATGCTTGTACGCATGTTCTGACCTCTGAACGCTGTGCGACCATGTTTCTTATAAAATCTCTACCTTCAACTTTCACACCGTTTACTTTTTCGGCAATCTGTCTGTACGCATCAGCAATCGCGGCTCTTTTTGCCATCGCTTTGGCTTGTGCGGGAGAGATTGTTGATGAGGGTGCTACTCCCTGGCCCACTGCTGTGACTAAGATCGAGCTATTTGGCGAAATGGTATCGCAGTTTGGATAGCTACATTGGCGTTTAGGCATCGGGGCAACGTTTTGTTGCTGCTGCATCTGTTGTTGCTGTTGCTGCTGCGGTTGTTGCTGCTTTTGGTTTTGCTGCTGTGCATCTTCTTCAGCGGCAAAAAGAAGGTTTGCGCCAAATAGAAGCGATAATACAAGTATCTTTTGAATCATAGTTTTCCCCTTGATTTTTGTGATTAAATGATAAAAAGCAAAGAGTGTACCACTTAAATCTTATTGACAGTTATAATGGTATCGAGTTGAAAGGCTTTGAGCATCTCGATAAAATCTTCATTGGTGGTGTTGATAGTGATGGATTTATTATCTACATGGATTAGTTTTAGCAGTGTTCCTATCAAACTTGAAGGCAGTACCGCCATTTCGTTTGTAAAATTTAGCACTACCTCTTTAGCAACGCTTTGTTTGATCACATCGCGGATATTTTCAACTTTTGCATAGTTTAAGATATTGCTGCTGATGTCGATGGTTAATTTTCCCTCTTGGGTGGAAACTTCAAATGCCATAATCTTTTCCTACTTCAAAAATGTGTAATTTATCCGATATATTACCACAATTAATTTCAATGTGTGATTTGTTTTACTATAATAACAAAAATTAAAAACGGAGTAATATATGGCTGATGAGGAAAAAAAAGAGGGACAGGAAGAGGAGAAAAAGGGCAGTAGTAAACTTGTATTGATCATTATCGGAGTGTTGCTGGTACTTATTTTAGTAATCGGGGGTGTAGTGGCGATGCTTTTGCTTTCAGATGATGGATCACAACAATCTCCACAAGCACAAAGTGCCCAAAACAGCGGCAATACCCAAAGCGTCAGTGCCGATGATTTGCGGGTGGGTCCTATGTTTCCGCTAGAGACGTTTACGGTAAATTTACTAAGCGACAGCGGCAGAAGATATCTTAAAACCGAACTCAACCTTGAGATGTCAACTCCTAATCTTCAAGCGGAGTTAAACTCAAAAATGCCGATTATCCGCGATACGGTGATTGGGGTATTGAGTTCAAAAACAGTTGAAGAGATCAGTACAAGGCGCGGAAAAGAGCGGCTTAAAGAAGAGATTATTGAACAGGTTAATACACGCTTGCAAGATGGGTATATTAAAAGATTGTATTTTATGATGTTTATTGTGCAGTAAGATGGTTGGCGTTGATATAGTCCTCATTTCACGCATCGAAAAACTTCTTCAAACAAAAGGGGAGCGGTTTTTAGGGCGTGTCTTGCACGCTAAAGAGCAGTCACTTGTACAAAGCCCTCAATCGATCGCGGGGTTTTGGGCGGCAAAAGAAGCCGTAGCCAAAGCGTTGGGATGCGGTATCGGCAGTGAGCTTGGGTTTTTAGATATCGAGATTTATAAAACCGCAAAGGGACAGCCAAAGCTGCAACTTTCCCAACATATCGTGCAAAAGTATAAGATCGTAGATAGTTCTCTTTCAATCAGTCACGACGGCGGCTTTGCGATTGCGGTGGTGGCGATTGAGGGACAAAAGCATTAATACAGCTTTTCAAACCCCTCTTTAAGCTTTGTATAGATCGTGTCAAAATCGGTAGAATATACGCGTGTGTTAGCGATAGTAGTGATAAAGTTGGTGTCTTTGCCCCATCGCGGTACGATGTGGTAGTGTAGATGCTGCGAAATTCCTGCGCCTGCGGCGTCGCCTATATTCATCCCTAGATTGATCCCTGCGGGATTAAACACCTCTTGCAAAATATCGGCACTTTTTTTCACCGCCGTGCTTAATTTTTCCCACAAAGAGGCATCCATCATCGGCAAGGATTGCAGGTGCGCATTGGGAATGACCATAAAGTGCCCGGGCGTGTAGGGATAGCGGTTCATCACGATAAAAAACTCCTCTTGACGCAAAAGCACGCCGTTTTGTCTATCTTCTTGAGGGTTTGCTACAATGTGGCAAAAAACGCATCCTTTTGGTTTTTGGTCTTTGATGTAATCATCCCGCCACGGGGCATAGAGATGTTGCATTATCGCTCCTTGAAAATCGCGCTACAGTATCCTACCACGCTGCTGCTATCGCCGCTTGCATCGTAACTGGTTCTGTAATCGATGATTTGTGATCGTAAGTTGTGTTCTTTTGCATACTCTATCATTGCTTCAATCCCCCGTATCCCGCACGCTTCACAACCGCTGCTTGCGATAGAGTCATCCAGATGGGCGATTGATTCTAAGCAGTGATTATCAAGTTCGTTTGCCTTTTTAAGTTCATAAAAGTGACTGAGGTCGCTACTGATGACAATAAGTGTTTTTGCATCGCTTAATGCTTGGATAAGTTGCAAAATCTGCGACGATGTAACATCGCCGTAAATAAGTTCGACGACTTTGGCACCGCTTTGGTAGTGCTTGATAAAGGGCATCTGTGTTTCGGTAGAGTGTTCTTGATGGGCTTTTTCTACAAAGTGGCAAAACGTAAATTGTTCAAGCAGCTCCTTGACGGTAGAAGTATCAATATCTAAGGGACCAAAGGGGGTTTGATACTGCATATAATCACTGACGCTTACGCCTTTAAAGTAGACGCGGTGGCTTGGTCCTATGACAATTATTTTTTCATACTCTTTGGGCAGCTTTGCATAAACGGCATTGGCACTAAACCCGCTAAAAACATAGCCTGCATGCGGTACGATGATAGCTTTTGGCTTGGCAAAGCCTTTGAAATTCGCATCATCTAAGAGTTTGTTAAACCGCTTAAACAAAGTAAGAATCTGCTCTTTGTCGCTTGGATAAAAGGTGCCTGCGTGGGCTGTTTCTCTTTGATTCATTGAAATACTCCCGCTAATTTGGTTTGGCATTTTGGGCATCGGCTGTTTTGCAGTGCGTTTTTTGTTAGCACAAAGCCTTCTCTTTTTAAAAGGGTTTTACCACACTGCGTACACTTTGTTTTTGTGTCTTTGGCGATATTGCCTAGATAGATATGCTTTAGCCCTGCATCTTGAGCTATCGTTTGGGCTTTTTGCAGGGTTTGCAGCGGTGTGCACTTTGTGTCTAACTCTTTAAAATCAGGATGAAACGCACTGAGGTGCCACGGGGTGTGTTTTCCTAACTCTTTTGCGATAAAGTGTGCAATTTGCGACAACTCCCCCTCTGAGTCATTGTGATTTGGGATGATAAGGGTCGTAATCTCAATCCAATGCCCGTTTTGCTTGAGCTTTACAACATTGTGTAAAACCTGTTCTAAGCCTCCTTTGAGCGTTTTTTTGTAGTAGTTTGGATCAAAACTTTTGATATCGATATTAAACGCATCGATCACTCCTTGCATATCGCCCAGAAGCCAATCACTCATAAAACCGTTGCTGACAAAGATCGTTTTTAATCCTCTTTTTTTCGCCAAAGTCGCGATATCTTTGGCATAGGGGTAAAATATCGTGGGTTCGTTGTATGTAAAAGCGATACTTTCACATCCGTGAAACTCTGCACTATCTACTACCTCTTTTGGTGAAACAAAGCGCTTTGTTTCGATATTATGGCTTTGAGAAAGTTGCCAATTTTGGCAAAAGGGGCAGCGAAAATTACACCCGACCGTCCCGAGTGAAAAGGTTTTGGAGCCTGGCAAAAAGTGAAACAGCGGCTTTTTTTCTACGGGATCGATATTGATAGCACTTGGGTATCCATACACTAAGCACTCAAGCTTTTTGCCGATATTTTTATTCACCCCGCAGATCCCCACGCCGCCTTTTGCGATAGAACAGGCGTGCGCACACAGCAAGCACTCTATCTTTGTGCCTTTTTGTTTGTACCACTGCATTATCAGTACTTTATCGCTTCATAGGTATAGATTTGGGGCTTTTTTTCTAGGCAGTTTGAGCCTAATCCCGCTTTTTGACATAGATGGCTAAAAAAAAGATCAAAACCCGGCAACTGTTGCCATACCGAGGGTAAAAAGGTTGCTTGGGCAGAGTTTTGTTTGATGATAACGCCGTGGGTATGGGGGATGATCTTTTGTCGCAAATCATCTATATCGGTATAGGGCAACTCTTGCGGAGTTGTCAGCACGGAGATCTCTATATCTAGTCTCTCAAACTCTTGTGGCGTCAAAGGGGCAAAGCGTGGATCTTCAAACGCCGCAGATTGGGCGTTATGAACCAAATCTTGTAAGAGTGTACGATGGGCGATAAGCGAACCGATACAGCCGCGCAAATTGCCGTCTAACTCCAACGTCACAAAACAGGCTTTTTGCTCTTGCAACTCCTTGTTGTGAGCATAGGGCGTATCATCAAACTCTTTGTTTTCAAACTTGCAGCTGATTGCTTGGCGTACAATTTGGTGTAGGAGTGAACGTTGCATCGATGCCTCCTTAGATAAAATTAGGCGCGTCATTGGCAAAAAGGATCAAGTCTTGCGGCCGTGTTTTGTCCGCAAGCACCTCTTGCATCTTTGATTTATCGCGTAGGCGCAAAAATTTCTCACTATCGATATTGTGAAAAAATGATTCATAATTTGCATTTGATGTGATGATAACAAGATCAAACACTTCATTAGCTTTTTTGGCTACTTTGGTATTTAAAATCTCATCGGCTTCAATGAGTCCTGCGGTGATGAGTACTTTGCGCCCTGTGTATTGCTGCACAAGCTCAAAACTCTCAAGCATCCCGTCTATGTTGCCGTTGTAACTATCATCGATGATCAGTTTACCGTTGGCTTGGATCTTTTGTAAGCGGTGGGGCACAGGTTGTAATGAGGAGACTTTTGTTACCAAATCTTGAGCATCTAACTCTTTGGCTACGGCAAGGGCTAGGGCGATATTGTCTGCGTTGAACTTTCCAAGTAGCGGCGTGCTGTAGCGTTGGTTTTCATACTCAAACTCTAACGCTTCAAGAGAGCTTTTGATATCGAGGTTTGGCTTAAATTCGCAGATATTGCCGTGTGGTTTGATATGGGCACTGTGGTGGACGAAGGCTTTTTTTAAGCGTTTGGAATAGATCGCTTCAAGCTTTGTATCACGGATATTTTCTAAACTCTTAAAATACTCGATATGCGCAGGTCCTATCTTGCCCACAATCACATAATGCGGGGCGATGAGATCGGTGATGAGTTTGATATCTCCTCTTTGGCGCGCTCCCATCTCTACGATATACACTTGCGTATCTTTGGGCAAATCTTCATTGATATCTTTGACAATTCCCCCAAGGGTATTGACGCTGCGGGGGGTTTTGTAGGTGGTGTAATCGTTTTGTAAAAGATGGCTAAGAAAGTTTTTGATACTGGTTTTGCCGTAGCTTGCGGTGATGCCTATGACAATCATATCTTGCATCGATGCAAGTTTTGTGCGGGCGCGATTTTTGTACGCGGTAAATAGCAGCAACTCAATAGCGCTTGAGCCTAAAAATGCAAACAGCAGCGGCAGCATTACACCGTATATTTGACAGTTTTGTGTTGCAAGGCATAAAAAGTTTTGGACGATAAGCAGCAAGGCTAAGATGGCAAAAAAGCGCTTGACTCTTGCTGTAAAGATGAGTTTTTTATCGAGTTTTTTGTTCCATAGATACAGAGCAGGCAGGTAGGCAAGATAAAAGTAAAACCAAAAATAGATTCCGGTTAAATAGTAGGCAAAGATAGGGATCAAAAAATAGAGCATATGCCAGCTAGGCTTTGCGTGGTGTAAAATGATGCGTTTGAATCTGTAACTATAAAGTTGTAAATTGGTGATAAGATAGTAGCCTAATAAAAATGTCAGCAAGATATGTGAAAAAAGTTCAAACCAGATCAAAAGAGCTCCTGTGATTTATATGTTTGTGTAGCATCATTGTAGCAAAAGATGGCTAAAAGTAGGTAGTTTGTTGCCGATATACCTTTTTGTTAATCTTTTGTGAAGTATGAAGGATGATTTAAGGATATTTTATGTTAAAATACTTCAATTATGATTAAAATCTCGGATTTATCGGGACTAAAGGGTGGATATGTTTTTTTCAAATAAAAAGAGTGAAGAAGCGATAAAAGCGCAGTATCAAGAGAGGATCGATGCGCTGCAAAAAAAGTTAGAGAGTGCCGAAGATGCCGTTGGGTTTTCGCAACAAGAGGTGATTGTTATTTTGTCTTCAAGTGGTGAGATTGAGTTTGTCAATGACCTTGGAAAGATGATGATAAAAGATGAAAGCGCACTTATAAAGGAGCTTCAAAAGCATGAGAGCTCTATCACCGTAGACGGTTGTAGCGGAGAGGTGTCGCACAAGAAACTTAGTAGCGGTAGTACGATCTATTCGATCTTAAAAACCGATGTACGAAACGCTAAAGATAGCGGAGTGATGAGTATCCACCAAAAATCTATCAGACACGCACTTTCAGTGACGCAAGAAACATTTTCACAGATGCTTGATGAGCTAAAAGTGATGAAAAGTGAATCTTCATCGATTGCAAAAGATTCAAGAGACGGGTTGCATCTCATTACCGACACATCCAAAGAGATGGATACGCTCAATTTGCATATGCATGAAGCGCAGGAGCGCTCAAGTTCACTGTTACACCGAAGCGGGGAGATCAGCGATACGGTGACGCTGATTGAAGATATCGCCGATCAGACAAATCTTTTAGCACTCAATGCAGCCATTGAAGCGGCGCGCGCAGGCGAACACGGGCGTGGGTTTGCCGTGGTTGCCGATGAGGTACGCCAACTTGCCGAGCGCACACAAAAGGCAACTAAAGAGATCTCTCTTGTAGTCAAAGCGATGCAGCAAGATACCACCGAAACCGAAGAGAAAACAAGACAGGTCGGAGAGATTGTTGAACATAATAAGGTCAGTATCGATAAACTGTTTGAACAGATCCAAAGCTTTGAGAAAAATTCATCTCGAAGCGTGTACGAGGTGGAGCATATCAGTGATAAGATATTTGCCTCACTTGCAAAGATTGACCATGTAGTGTATAAAAATAATCTCTATTCACTACTTTATGGGGAGACTGATGACTTTAAACAGATTGACCATAAAAATTGCCGCCTTGGGAAGTGGTATTTTGAGGGGATCGGAAAAGTGGAGTTTTCAGGAACAAACGCATATAAAAAGATCGACCCCTACCATGCAACGGTACATGATGTTGCCAACAGGTTAGCCGATGAGTGTAGCGGCGGTGAAGCGCTGTGTTCAAAAGCTCATATTGAAACGATGGTGCAAGAGATTGAGGATGCTTCAAAAGAGGTGTTTAAATATCTTGATGATATGGTTGAGGAAAAATCCGAAGCGATGATGCAGCGTGCGGCGAAAGATCTGTTTGAAAAACAAAAAAAGAACCCCGTTAAAACTGACGGCAGTGACAAAAGTAAAAAAACTAAAAGGAGTGAATAATGAGTAAAAGTTTAAAGATTGCAATTGTTGATGATGAAAACGAGATCTTAAGTATCTTGGAAAAATTCTTGAAAAAAAAGGGGCACAGTGTGCGTACCTTTTCAAATCCCGTCGTGGCAAAAGATCAGATAGATTCAAGCTATGATACGGTCTTGCTTGATATTATGATGCCGCAGATGAGCGGATTGGAGCTTTTAAAGATTTTGAATGAAAAAAACAAAGATGTGAAGGTGGTAATGATGACGGCGTACTCAACGCTTGATAAGGTTCTTGAATCCCACCGTGAAGGGGCAAGGTATTATATTATGAAGCCCTTTAAGTCATTGCAAGAGGTTGAAGACAAATTGCTGGAAGTGTTAGATAAATAAAGATGCCTAATCTTAGCCACCGTCAAAATGCGTTACTTGATAAGTACGTAATCTATTCAGCTACCGATCTTAAGGGTATAATTACCGATGCAAGTGAAGCGTTTTGTAATATTTCGGGATATAGTAAAGAGGAACTTATCGGTAAACCCCACTCTATTGTCAAGCATCCGGATATGGATAAAGAGGTGTTTATAAAGCTTTGGGATACGATAGTAAACGGTGGTGTGTGGGAAGGTGATATTAAAAATAGAAACAAAAACGGTTTGGGGTACTGGGTGCATGCAAGAGTTGAACCGATTTTGGATGAAGACAATAATAAGATTATCGGCTACTTTGCCGTAAGAGAAGATATCTCCGATAAGATGGAGCTTGATCGAGTTAATAAAGACCTGCAAGACCAGATTAATATCGTTGAAGCGGTGCTGAATAACTCTAAAACGGCAATTGCAACCGTAGATGCAAAGGGATGCTTTAAAAGTGCCAATTCATATTTTTTGAAAAAGTTTCAATGTTTGCAAGATAAAGAGTTATCACAAACGTTTCTTTCGCAACTCATAGCGCAAGATAAACGGCAAAATATGATCCACGAGGTACAAAAGCAGATAAAACAAAAGGGCAAAGCCCATTTTAAACGGGTTGATCTGTTGCAAAATTGTAATGATGCAAAAAGTAAAAATATACCTGCAGAAGTGTACTTGACGCAGCTTGCCGATAAAAAAACGATTGTCGTGGTGATGAATTTTATTGAGGATAAACTCAAACTCAAAAACTCTCTTAAAAAATCAAAAACATACTTTAAAAAAGCCAGTGTGGGGTTTTTTATTACCGATAAAGAGGGGTTGGTTGTAAAAGCTAATCCCAAGTTTCGCGATATGGTCGGGTATAAAAAATCCCAAATCAAAGGCTCTTCTATACGGATTTTATTTAAAACGGTGCAAAAGTATGAACATTTTCAGCAATTGCTAGAGAAAAGCTTCTCTAAAGAACGCGAATTTAGTGCCGTATTTTTATTGCAAAAAAGTGACGGAAGTGAGTTTTGGGCAGAGATCAGTGCTTCAAAGTTTTTGGATGAGGAGGTTTTGAAAAATGAAAGCGTGTTTTGGACGGTTCGAGATATCACCTCTAAGATCGAATCAAAACAGTTGATCCAAGAACAGAATGAAAAGTTGATCTATCTTAATGAAAACTTGAAAAAAGAGGTGCAAAAAAAGCTTGATGAGAGTATCAAAAAAGATAAACTCCACCAAGAACAGCAGCTTAAAAATGTAAAATACAGTGCAATAGGGCAGCTTGCTGCAGGGATTACTCATGAGATCAACACTCCGCTTACCTATATAAACGGAAACTTTGAAATGCTGGAATTAGATATCGACGATATCGAGAATACGGCGTTAAAAGATGATATAAAACAGCAGATAAAGCCGATCAAAGAGGGATTGCAAAGAATCGGTAATATTGTGGAGAATATGCGCGAAATTTCGCAAAAAACAAAAGAGCAAAAGGTTGTGACAAACATTTATGCAACAATGATTACGGCAATGACGGTACTGCACAACCGTTCTAAGCATGTAGCAAAGATCTATCTAAACGGCGAAGAGTTTGGGCTTGGAATGCCAAAAGATAAAAACGAGTTTTTGTGTTATGCCCAGCCCCAACGCTTAGAGCAGGTATGGGTGATTCTTTTAAACAATGCGCTGGATGAATTAGAGAAGATAGAGTCTTATGAAAAGAGAAAATTACGGGTAGAGATAGAGCAAAACGATATCAATATCTACGTGAAGGTCATGGATAATGCAGGTGGAATTGCTACAGAGGTGTTAAAAAATATCTTTGAACCGTTTGTAGGTGATAAATCAAGCAAGGGTATGGGAATAGGGCTTAATGTCGCTAAGCAGATAATCACGCAGCAAGACGGGACGATAAAGGTTGCTAATGAAAAGGAGGGTGCAGCGTTTATGATCAAGCTTAAACGCTACACGGATAGATAGTTATTTTTTGATATCCTTAGCTGTTTGTATCTTTTGTTCTTTTTTTTGCAGGGGGAGTTCATTTTCAAAATAAACGCTTTGTGAAGGAAATGCAAAGCTAGCTTTATTGTCATGAACTATCTTGATGATTTCAAAGTTTACATCTTCACGAATTTTTAAGTACTCTTGCCAGTTTGCCGTGGCGGTGAAGAAGTAGCAAAAGATATCTAAACTGCTTGCTCCAAACTGATCAAAATAGATAAAGATCGTTTCATCGTCGATATCTTTGCGCTCACTGAGCATCGTTCGCATCTGCGCAACGATTGTTTGCATCTGATGCAAAGAGGTAGAGTAGGTAAGCCCGATACGCATATTGATGCGCCGAATACCGCGTCGTGAAAAGTTTTCTATCGGTCCGTTTGCTAAGCTTGCATTGGGAACGGTGATAAGAGAGTGTTCAAAGGTTCGTATCTTTGTTGAGCGGATATTGATCTCTTCGACTATCCCCTCAACGCCGCCGCCCTTGATCCAATCTCCGATGCGCAGTGAACGATCGGCAAAGATCATGATACCGCCAAAAAAGTTTGCAACCGTATCTTTTGCAGCAAGGGCAAAGGCTAAGCCACCGATACCAAGAGATGCTACAAAGGTGGAGATATCGATACTCCACTGCTCAAGCACTGCAACGGCACCCACGGCGATTACAAAAAACCGGATCACTTTGATAAAGAGTTCACTAATTTCAGTTGCTAATTCAAAGTTGGCTTTTTGGATGCTTTTTTGGATGTAGCGTTTAAACACATCAATAGCATTATAAAGCGTCCAAAAGATTATGATAATAACGAGGGTTTTTAAGATATTGTAGACAATATCGATATTGATAGCAGCGACGCTAAGAGAAGTATAGATTCCAATAACAAGAATAGCGGTTTTAAGAGGCTTTTCTATAGTATTTAAAATATCATCATCTAAGTGTGTTTGTGTTTTTTGTGTTAATTTGCGTGCAAGTTTAAAGAGTAGTTTTAAAATAATATTTCTAAAAATAAGAAAAAGAAGCAGTACGCCCGTGGCGACTGCTAATTGGTAGGTTGTAAATGGAAACTCCATTTTTTATAACCCTTTTTCCTCTTTGTATTTAATAATCATCGCAAAGGCTTCATCTTTGAGTTTGAGTTTTTCTTTTTTGAGTTTTTCCAACTCGATATCTTCCATCGGTTCTCGACCCTCTTCAACATCGGCAATCTTGTGATCTAACTCATTATGTCTTTCAAATATTTTTGCAAAGTGTGCATTTTCGACTTTCAAGTCGGTGATTATATCTCTGTATTCGTGTAGCATTGTTTTCCTTTTTTGTGTAATTTAGTGCTATTTTATCAAAAGATTCTTAAGTTCTATAATCGGCATTTATTTTTACGTATTCATGCCCTAAATCACAGCCATAAGCGGTGAAGCTACCGTTGCCTACGCCGATATCACAATTTATGGTAAAGCTTTGTTGCTGCATGATTTTAGCAGCTTTTTGCTCATTTTGCGCATCAAAATGTACTTGCCCTCTATCGTAGACTAAAAGATTATCAAATCTAATTTGTAAACTCTCTTCACTGCACTCTATACCGCTTGAACCGATCGTCGATGCGATTCGCCCCCAGTTTGGGTCTTGTCCAAATAGAGCGGTTTTGACAAGAAGGGAGTTGCTGAGCTTTTTTGCAGCCTTTTGTGCTTGATAGTTATCTTTTGCACCCGTAATCGCAAAGGCTACGGTTTTTGTCGCTCCTTCGCCGTCACTGACGATCTGCATCGCAAGATGCTGCATTACTTTATGAAGTGTAAAAGAAAACGCTTCTTCATCATACCCGCCTTTGTTGCTGCTGAGTAAAAATACCGAGTCGTTTGTCGAGCGATCACCGTCGACGCTGATGGCGTTAAAGGGGGTATCTGTATGTTGTTTCAAAAGTGTATCCATCTTTTGTTTAGGGATATCGGCATCGGTGACGATAAAGCACAGCATCGTAGCCATAGCAGGGTCTATCATCCCCGCACCCTTTGCAATACCTGCAACCCTAAAACTGCTGCCATCATCAAGCGTGGTTTCAAAGGCTACCTCTTTGGCATAAGAATCGGTGGTCATGATCGCTTGGCTTGCATTGGCACTGTTTTGTGCGTTGAGGTTAAAACCCTGCATCCCTTTAATGATCTTGTCTTTAGGTAACGCTGCCCCGATGACGCCTGTTGAGCTCATGATCGGATACTGCACGCCTAAGCTGTCTTTGCACGCTTGCATGATCTCTTTGACATCTTCTATTCCCTCTTTGCCCGTCATCGCATTGGCGTTTTTGGCATTGATGAGAATAAAATCTATCTTTTGTAGACCGCTTTGTTGCACATGCACCAGCGGCGCGGCTTTGAATTTGTTGGTTGTAAAGAGGTAGCTGTAGTTGCAAGGCGTGTCCCCTTTGATAAAGGCTAGATCAAGAGCTCCCTCTTTTTTTAATCCCGCATGCACCCCGTCACAGGTAAATCCGCTCACACTTGAGATGCCTCCTTGTATACTTACACAGTTAAACATAGCTTAGTTCCTTTGGTTTTGTTTGTTTTGTTATGAGTTTTTTTGTCATCGAGATCCCCTCGGCTTTGCCGATAAGCAGCAGTGTGCACTGGCTTGTGATGATCTCATCACCTTTGGGCATGGAGATAAAGATACCGTCTTTACGGCGGATACCCACTACGGAGACATTGGTGATATCACGAAATCGCGATTCGCGTAGCTTGCGCAGTACCAGCCAGCTTTTTTTAGGAACCTCTACCTCTTCCATATCCAGCGCGCTATCTTGTGAGTACATGAACTTTTCGATGAGATTGACCATATCCGGACGCAGTGCAATAGAACTTACCCGTTGTGCCATCAGTTTAGTCGGAATGACGGCTTTGTCGGCCCCGAGTTTGAGAATCTTCTCCTCATCTTGATACGTGTTGGCTTTGGAGATGATGTGGTAGGGGATCTCTTTGCCGATCTCTTGTTCATACAGCCTTGCCGAAGCGATCGTTGCGATATTATCAGCGATATTATCTGAAAGACTAATGAGTCCTTTGGCACTGGAGAGAAAGGATTTTAGGATCGCTTCATTGGTGTGGGGATTGGCTTTGACAAAGAGCGGATAGTTATGCGTTTTTGCGATCTCTTCTAAGTCTTGACGAGGGTCTATGACGACAAAGGGAACATGGGCTTGGCGTAACTGTTTTGCTACTTGGGAAGTGAACTCATTGTGATAACACACGACAAAATGTTTTTTTAAACGTGCAATTTTGTAGAGCATTTTGCGCTCCTTTATAAGTTTTAGGATCTGTCCGCTTTTTAAAGATTCTGCTACGATACCGATAGAGATGGTAAAGATCAAAAATCCCATAATGATAAGCGTGACGGTAAAAACCCTTCCTTGGTCGCTAATAGGGGCAACCTCTCCAAATCCGACGGTGGTAAAGGTGATGCCTGTTTGATAGATTGCATCCATCAAGCTAAAATCATCGATGATCATATATCCAACCGTTCCTAGCATCATCACAAGAACTATGAGGATAAAGGGAAGTCGAAACGGTCTTAAAAGTGCATATATCTGCGTATTAAGATTTACGTGTGGTTTTGGTTGGGGTTGCCAGTGGAGGAGGTTTTTAAATTTTTGGATAGGGGTCAAAGGGATTTCCTCCGAAGGTGGAGGAAATTAAGAGTTTTGCTTTTTCATCGTTCTAAGCTCAGAAGCAGCAACTTTGATCTTTCTTGTCGTACCGTCTTCTAAAGTGACTTTTACACTTCTTAGATTTGGCATCTGTCTTCTTTTTGTTTTGTTGTTCGCGTGACTTACGTGGTTGGCGACATTTGGACCTTTGCCGCTAATCATACATCTTTTTGCCATAATGAGACCTTTTTCTTTGCGTAAATTTTCGTAATTTTATCTTAAAATAGATTATATGTAGCTTAAGAGAGGGGGTTAAAGAGTTAGGAGGTTTTAAAGCCTATTTTAGGTAAAATAATATCTTTAACAATAAATAGATAATTAGGATAGAGATGATAAAAGTTTTTAAAGTAATTTTAGCACGATTTTGGCCCTATATGGTCGATTATAAGGGTAAATTTGCCTTAGCTGTAGTGGGGATGGTGCTTGCTGCTTTGGGTACGGCGGGAAGTGCGTATGCTATCAAGCCGATTCTTGATGATATCTTTGTAGAAAAAAACAAAGAACTGCTCTACCTTGTGCCCTTTTTTATCGTACTTGCGTATTTTGCAAAAGGGTTAGGGGTGTATTTGCAATCATATTTTATGGCATATATCGGCAACGATATCGTGCGAAGATTGCGTAACCTTACTTTGAGTAACCTGCTGAAACTAGAACTTGATTTTTTCCACAAATACCGCAAGGGCGAACTTATCAGTAGAATAGTCGGTGATGTAGAACAGGTTAAAGCTGCGGTTTCTACGATGCTGCCGATGATGATTCGTGAGAGTTTGACGATCGTGGCACTGGTGTTTGTACTTATCTTTCAAAGTCCCACACTTGCTTTTTTGGCGCTTTTTATTTTGCCTGTTGCTATCTTGCCCATACGCTTGCTGAATAAAAAGATGAAAACCGTCACACGACAAGCGCAGGAAAAGATAGCCGATACCACCTCTATCTTAGGAGAGATATTTAATAATATCGAGATCATTAAAGTCAATACCAATGAAGATTTTGAGAGTAAAAAGTATGAAAAAGATAATCAAGAGTATTTTCGCTATACGATGAAAACGGTCAAATCCAACGAACTTGTCTCGCCTGTGATGGAGACTGTCGGCGCACTCGGCGCTGCTCTTGTGGTTATTATCGGCGGTTTGCAAGTGATTGAGGAGCAGATGAGTGTAGGAAGTTTTTTTTCTTTTATGGCGGCGATGTTTATGCTCTACACTCCGCTTAAGCGAGTGACAAAACAGTACAATCAACTCCATGGGATATTAGCAGCGGTGGAGCGGATGAACTTTTTGCTTGATCTCAAAGCCGATATTGTCAGCGGCAGCCAAAAGGTTGGAGATATCAACAAGATAGAGGGTCGTGATGTACGTTTGCAATACGGTGATATCGTAGCACTTGAGGGGGTGGATTTTGAAGCTAAAAAGGGTGAAGTCGTTGCCTTTGTCGGTGATAGCGGCGGCGGTAAGAGTTCGCTGGTGAATCTGCTTGTGCGATTTTATGATTGTGAGGGGAGTTTAAGCTATGACGGGGTGGATATCAAGCAGCTTGATCTAAAAGCGCTACGAGATGCTACGGCGATGGTAACACAAAGAGTGTATGTGTTTAATGATAGTGTCGCAGCAAACGTGGCATACGGTGAACCTATCGATGAAGATCGCGTGATAGAAGCGCTGCAAAATGCCGAAGCGATGGATTTTGTAGAGGGCTTGAGTGAGGGGATACACACCAAGCTTGATGAGTTTGGCGTAAACCTCTCAGGTGGACAGCGCCAAAGAATTGCGATTGCAAGGGCGTTTTATAAAGATCCGCAAGTGCTTATCTTTGATGAAGCAACCAGTGCACTTGATAATAAAAGTGAGCGCGCTATTGCTAAAGCGATGCGAAAACTACAGCAAAATAGAATCACCTTTATTATCGCGCACCGTCTTTCTACGATCGAACATGCCGATAGGATATATGTGTTTAAAGAGGGAAAAATCGTATGCGTGGGAGATGATGCGCAACTGCTTAATGAGTGTGCAGAGTATCAACGATTAAAAGGAACGCTACTTGAGTGATAGAGTGTTTGTTGAAATTCCTACGTGGCTAGGTGACGCGGTGATGAGCACGCCTGCGATTG
>JBNJHJ010000009.1:0-16744 GCA_051748365.1 Campylobacterota bacterium | reverse complement strand
CCGGTTTATAAAGAGTTTGACGGTTGGGATAGGGTAGAGGGCTTTGATAGTTACGATAAGCTACCTCAAAATGCAAAAGCCTATATCACCGAGTTGGAAAAGTTGATCGAGACTAAAATCGGTATTATCTCTACAGGTCCTGATAGAGATGAAACGATAGTGTTATAAGATTCTATCATGAAGTGGATTGATACGCTAGTACAGCTTCGAAAAGAGAAGGTTGATTCTGTTGAGAGAGATTTGATGAACCTGCAATCGATGCAAACAAGCGCACAAGCCACTTTATCACGCTACATTCAAGATTTTAACGAGATAGTTATGCCCCAAGCAAGTAACGGAGCGATGCTACGGCAGCTAACGATGCAGCGAAGCTTTGCCACAGCAGCTATAAAAGAGCAAAAAGAGCAACTACAAGCTATAGAGAAAAAGCTTGAAGCGATGCAAAATGTGTTGCTTGAAGCCAATAAAGAGTTAGAACAAGCCAAATATATCAAAGCAGATTATGTGAAAAAAGAGTTATACAAAGCAAAACAAAAAGAGCAAAAAAGACTTGATGAACTTGCGTCGCAACGCTTTTATCTTACTCATAGGCAAGGTCATAGCGATGTTTAAGATACTGTTTTTTCTCCTTCCTGCACTGCTGTTTGCGCAAGTTGATTGTAATAAAATTTTTGAACAGCGAAAGGGCGAGCTTATCTTAGAACTTGAAAGAATCGATGAGCAGAAGCAATCGCTTGAAGCACTCAAAGATGCAACCGAGTCTATTTTGGATAAAAAAGAGAAAGTGCTTAATGAGCGTGAAGCAAAGTTAGAGCAGATGATGGATGAGGTAGAGGCGCAAAAAGAGGAGATTGAGCAGTTGGTCGCTAAAAACGAAGACCTACTAGAACAGATAAAAGAAGCTAAGATGACAAAGGTATCTCAAGCCTATGCACAGATGAAACCAAGAGCTGCTTCGGGGATACTTGAATCGATGGATTTAGAACAAGCAATTGAGATTATGCAATCACTTGATCCTGAAGCTATCGGTGATATTTTGGCGCAGATGGGAGCACAGCGTGCAAGCGAAATTACGCGCGGATTAAAAGACTAAAATCAAGTCGTAAAAAAATTTTGTATTAAACAAGAGTTAGATACAATACGAAAAAATATCAGTAAAGGTTGTGTATGAGATTACATATGCCACATGCACCATATGTTGCAAACAAAATTTCGATAGATTTAGCAAATAGCCAGATGGTGGCTTTAACCAAAGGAAGAGAACCTGTTCGAGAGATTGCGCAGCGACTTATTGAGGAAAATATTAAAAAAGAGCGTGCGTTAGAGGAGAAGGTCGAAGAGGTTTTAGAAGAAAATCTTGATGAGATTGAGTTTGTTAATGCCGATGAGAGGCAACTTTTTTGGATGATCAAAAAAAAGATGGCAGATGAGTACGGCGTAATTTTAAATTATGAAGATCGGTATAACGATCTAGCCCATACGATACTTGATGAGATCTATGATCGGTATCTGCTTGATTTTGACGTTAATGAAAACCAAGTGAAAAATGTAATCTATAAATCGATTGAGGGGTATATCAAAAGTTTTGAACAGATAGAAGATGTTGTGTTAGAAAAGATTAACAGTTACAAGCGAGAGATCATTCCCGGTAGTGAAGAGTTTAATCTAATCTTTGAGAAACTGTATGAAGAGGAATTAGCAAAAAGAGGATTTTTAGGATGAAAAAGGTTTATCTTTATTTTGAAAACGGTGTTTTTTTAGAAGGTGATGCGTTTGGAGCCGAGGGAACAAGCGTTGGGGAAGTGGTATTTAATACATCCTTAACAGGATACCAAGAGATCGTTACCGATCCAAGTTATGCGGGGCAGTTTGTCACCTTTACGATGCCTGAAATCGGAAATGTCGGGGTTAATGCTCAAGATAATGAGAGCGCTCAAGCTCATTGTAAGGGTATAATCGTCAGAAAGTATCAAGATAGAGTTTCCAATTTTAGAAGTGAAGGGACGCTTGATGCACTGCTGAAAAAAGAAGGAGCGATCGGTATTACTAATATCGATACACGCTATATTACAAAGATGCTTCGTAAAGAGGGGGCTATGATGATGATAGCCTCTACCCAAATTGATGATAAAGAGCAGTTAAAGCAGCAGTTGCAAAGTGCACAAAGAATTGAAGAGATCGATTACATCAAAGATATCAGTACAAAGCAAAAATATACACACAATCACGGCCGCTATGATGCAAAATATTTTGACTACAATACTCCAAAAACGGGGCGAAAAAAGATCGCGTGTTTAGATTTTGGCGTAAAGAGAAATATTTTAAACGAATTGACCGAAGCGGGATTTGAAGTGCAAGTATATCCCTATAGCACTAGTGCTCAAGAACTTATTACGCTGTATAATGAAAAGAAGATAAGCGGCGTATTTTTATCAAACGGTCCGGGGGATCCTTTGATATTAAAAGATATTCATGCACTGATTAAAGAGTTGATCGCGGTGAAAATCCCGCTATTTGGTATCTGTTTAGGACATCAACTCTTAAGTATCGCTAACGGATATGAAACCTATAAACTCAAATTCGGGCACCACGGCGGGAACCATCCGGTGAAAAATATGCAAACAGGTCGTGTTGAGATCACGGCACAAAATCACAACTACAACGTCCCCGATACGATCACCGAGGTAGCACAGGTGACGCATAAAAATCTGTTTGATAATACTATTGAGGGGTTGCGGTATAGCAATGCACCGATCATGTCGGTACAGCACCACCCCGAAAGCTCTCCGGGACCGCTTGAGAGTAAATATATCTTTGAAGCCTTTCATGAATTGATCGATTCTTAAAAATTTTCTACAACACATTTTTGCAGACACTCTTTGCTTTTTTTAAGACAAAGATTGTCTGCTCAAGATTTTCTTTTATAATACATTTACAACTTCTAATACTATATGATAAAATAAGCTACTAATTAGTTTCACAGCACAAGCAAGGATGAATAATGGAGTTAGATTTTTCCATCGCACAGTCGATACTGCTAAGCGTTGTTTTAGGGTTTATGATAGGCTTGCAAAGGGAGATGACATACTATCACAGAAAAAGCGATGTCATCTTTACCGGAGCTCGAAGTTTTTCTATCATTACGCTACTTGGGTTTTTTACCGCACGCTTTAAGGGGGAGTATCTTGGCTTATCTATCACTTTTGCCGCGATATTTGGGGCATTGATTGTGGGATCTTACATCATACGAGCACTACGTCATGAAAAAAGCGGCACGACAACAGAGTTAGCGGCGATTGCTGCGTTTATTGTCGGGATGCTTGTGTATGAAGAGCTGTACGTGTTTGCTACCTTCACCGCCGTGATTGTGGTGGTGCTTCTTGAAACAAAAGCACGGTTAACGCAGTTTAAAGATAGCGTAAAGAAAAAAGAGGTGCAATCTACGGTACTGTTTTTAATCATTACGTTTGTAATCTTGCCCGTCCTTCCTAATGAACCCATCGATCCGTATGAGATCATCAATCCCTATGTGATCTGGCTGATGGTGATTTTGATTTCGGGATTATCATTTATCGGGTATATCGCCGCTAGGATTGTAGGCGTGTCAAAAGGAACTTTGGTTGCGGGATTTTTTGGAGGGTTTTTCTCCTCAACTGCTACAACGATCAGCTTTTCAAAAAAGGTTGATAAAGAGGGTAAAACGGCTAAACAGTTAGCTGCAGCAATTGCTATTGCTTGTACGACGATGTATATTCGTGTCGTGATCCTTACGTTTGTTATCGACCCCGATATCGCACGTGAAATAGCGGCTGCTTTTGTTTTGGCGACAATAGTGGGCTATATCTACATCTACTACCTCTACAAAAGTTCTCAAAAGGTGGATATGGATATCGATCTCGTGTTTAAAAATCCTCTTGATATGAAAGAAGCGCTTAAGTTTGGGCTGCTTTTTGGAGTGATTTTTGGGGCTACTTCATTACTGCAAGAGTGGGCAGGCGATTTTGGTATCTACATCTCAGCTCTTTTTTCGGGATTGACCGATGTGGATGCGATCACGCTTTCATTGAGCAATCTTTACACTGATGAAAGCTTGCAGCTAAAAGCTGCCGTGATCGGGATTGTGATTGCAACATTTTCTAACTCATTCACAAAATTAGCGATCTCGTTTGTTGCGGGAAACAGGATTTTAGGAAAATATATGAGTATCGCTTTTGCACTACCGCTCATGACGATTGTGGTAGTGCTTAGCTTACAGTATCTTATCTTTTAAGCTGGTTTACCGTTTGCAGCATCTCATCACTTGTCGTGATCGCTTTTGAATTTGCTTCATATGCACGTTGTCCGGTGATAAGATCGGTCATCTCATCAACAAGTTGGACATTACTCATCTCTACAAAGCTCTGTTTTGTTTGTCCAAACCCTTCTTCTGCGGGTATGCCGATAAGCGGATCACCTGAAGCGGCTGTTTGAGAGTAGAGATTATCGCCTAGCCCGTGAAGACCGGCGGGATTGATAAAGTTTGCTAACTGAATCTGACCGATCTCGTTAGCGACTTGTTCGCCTGCTTGCATGATAGAGATCGTGCCGTCTGATCCGATCGCTACATCGGTAGTATCTTCAGGGATCACCGTTTCAGGAATGAGCGGATAGCCGTCACTGTTGACAACCATGCCGTTTTGATCAAGTTTGAAACTTCCGTTTCGCGTATACCCGATCTCCCCGTTTGGCATCTGGATTTGAAAAAACCCTTTTCCCGCTATCGCAACATCAAGATTGTTTCCCGTTTCTTTAAAGTTACCCTGTGAAAACATCTTTGTTACTGCCGTCGGTCGCGCACCAAGTCCTATCTGGATCCCTGTGGGCGATTGAGTATTTTCACTTGTGGAGGTTCCGGCATATTCCATCGTTTGATACATCAAATCTGCAAACTCCGCACGTTGTTGTTTGTAACCGATTGTGTTGACGTTGGCAATGTTGTTGGTTGTAACATCGATCTGTGTTTGCTGCGATATCATTCCCGTTGCTGCTGAGTAGAGTGATCGTACCATCTGTTATCCTTATGCTTTAATAGTTGCTAATTTTGTAATTGCATCTTGATTTAAGTCATTCATATGCGTATCCATTACCTTTTGATACATCTGCACAAGACGCTGCGTTTCAATAAGCCCCGTCATCTCTCTAACGGCATTGACGTTACTCATCTCAACCATCCCCTGCACCACACCGCCTGAATTTTGCGAAATACGAAGATTGTCGGGATTGTCGAGTTTATAAAGATTGTCTCCCTCTTTTTCTAAAAGGTTTTGATTGTCGTGGCGCGCTACTAAAAGAGCGCCTATCTGTTCAAACTCGCCATCCATCTCATCAGCTGCTCTTGAGTAGATCGTGCCGTCTTTATCCACATTGATGACTTGGTCTTGTTCAAACTGCAAAGGTTGGTCGTTTTGTCTAAAATTGGCAGGCACGACCGGGTGTCCTGATTTGTTGACTAAAACCCCATCCCCGTTGAGGGTAAACGATCCGTCACGTGTTAGCTTGATCCCTTCGGGAGTTTGCACTGCAAAGTAGAGGTCTTTATCTGCAAGCGCAAAATCAAAAGGATTAGAGGTCTGTTTCATCGCACCGACCTCTTTGTTTTCATACCCCTCTACCACTTGCGGCGTTCGGGTGACGGTTGCGTTGTAGTATCTAGCTCCGTCTTTGGTGTGGTTATTGATAGGCAGTTCGCTTTTAGCTTCATCATACAGCCGCTTAAAATCACCTATGACGACATCTTGTTTTTTGTAGCCGTTAGTATTAACATTTGCAAGGTTGTTTGTAATAGTATCAAGGCGGTTAAACTGCGTAACCATCGCCCCTGTATTTTGATAATACGTACTTTGCATTTTACCTCTTTAAAATTAACTTATAAGAGGTAAAGCAATTATTGTTCCATTAATCCTTGTAGATATCGTAGTAGGGGGGAATATCGCACTCTAAAGAGGGCAGTTTTGTATCATAGGAGACGTTGCTAAACTCAATTTGCGATCTATTTTGCAACTCATCGACAAACTCTAAAAAGTGTATTTTTTCCTCTTTTGTTTGCAAGCTATATGTTATTCCCTCAAATGTAGTTTCATAGTGCTCTGAAGAGATCTCTTTGGCGTCGTTGAGTAGATTGTTAAAGTTGAGATGGCTTTGGTTGTTGTAGATGGTAGCTTGTTCTAAATCTCGCTCTACAATAGTGATCGATTGTTTTGAAACGCAGATTGATTTGGGTGCGGGTTTTGTATAGACCCATTTTGAATCATGGGGCATCTGCACATAGATTTTTCCGCTGTATTTAATGGTTTGGTCGTGTTCGTTGGTGACAGTTTGTGTGAAGTCTGCTTTTATTGTTTTTGGCACATGCAATGCGTAGGCAAGGTTAAGCGTAAACATCGCTGTAATAAAGAGTTTTAGCATCGTTTCTATCCTTTTTTAAAGCAACATTATACAAAAAAAAGTTATAATATATTTAAAAATGAAAACGAAGGTATTAATTCGATGCTACAATCAATATTCGGTAAGGTTTTTGGTACAAGAAACGATAGATTAGTAAAGCAGTATTTTAAGCGTGTTGCAAAGGTAAACGCACTTGAAAAAGAGTATGAAGGGTACAGTGATGCACAGTTGCAGGAGAGTTTCACTGCGCTTAAAGAGGAAGTGCTTAGTGAACAAAAGAGTTTAAATGATGTTTTAGAAGCTTCATTTGCTATCACGCGAGAGGTGAGTAAAAGAGTTTTACAGATGCGCCATTTTGATGTACAAATTCTTGGCGGTATGGTGCTAAATGATAATATGATTGCAGAGATGAAAACCGGTGAGGGGAAAACGCTTGTTGCAACGCTTCCTGTTGTTCTTAATGCGATGACGGGCAAGGGTACCCATATCGTGACGGTGAATGATTATCTTGCTAAAAGAGATGCAAGCGAAATGGCACCGCTGTATGAATTTTTGGGCTATAGCGTAGGGTGTATTAGCGGTGATATCGCCGATGAGGCAGATAGAAAAGCGCAATATGATTGTGATATCACGTATGGCACCAATAATGAGTTTGGGTTTGATTATCTGCGTGATAATATGAAATACGCCAAAGAACAGATGGTACAGCGCGGGTTTAATTTTGCTATCGTTGATGAGGTGGATTCAATTTTGATCGATGAAGCAAGAACGCCGCTTATCATCTCCGGGCCCGTTAATAGAAGGTTGGAAAACTACACGGTTGCCAATGATGTGGCACTCAAGCTAGAAAAAGGGGAGCAAAAACCTACCAAACCGGGCGAACCTGAAATCTTTACGGGAGATTTTATCGTCGATGAAAAAAGCGGTACGGTACTGCTAACAGAAGAGGGAACGCTCAAAGCTCAAGAGCTGTTTGAAGTGGATAACCTGTATGATTTAGCCAATGCCAATCTTGCCCACCATCTTGATCAAGCGCTCAAAGCGAACTATCTGTTTCACAAAGATAAAAACTATGTGGTTAAAGATAATGAAGTGATCATTGTTGATGAGTTTACGGGAAGATTAAGCGAAGGTAGACGTTTTAGCGAAGGCTTACACCAAGCTATTGAGGCTAAAGAGGGTGTAGAGATCAAGCAAGAATCACAAACGCTAGCAGATATTACGTTTCAAAACTACTTTAGAATGTATGATACATTAGCGGGGATGACGGGAACGGCACAAACAGAAGCAACGGAGTTTGCACAGATTTATAGTCTTGATGTTGTCTCGATCCCTACCAATAAACCTATCGAAAGATTAGATCAAAACGATCTGATCTATAAAACTGAAAGCGAAAAGTTTCTTGCCGTGATCGATAAGATCAAAAAGCTTAATGAAAAGGGGCAGCCCGTGCTTGTCGGGACAGCGTCGATTGAAAAGAGTGAACTGCTGCATAAGCTGCTAAAACAATATAAGATAGCGCACAATGTACTCAATGCAAAAAACCATGAAAAAGAGGCGCAGATCATTGAAAACGCAGGCGCAAAGGGTGCCGTTACCGTAGCAACAAACATGGCAGGACGTGGTGTTGATATCAAAATAGACGACGGAGTGCGAGAACTGGGCGGATTGTTTATACTAGGTACCGAGCGCCACGAAAGTAGACGGATCGATAATCAGTTACGAGGTCGTGCAGGGCGACAGGGAGACCCTGGAGAATCGCAGTTTTACCTCTCTTTAGAAGACAATTTATTGCGGATTTTTGGAAGCGATAGAATCAAAAGTATCATGGAGCGCCTAGGGGTCAAAGAGGGTGAGCATATCGAATCAAAGATGGTCACACGAGCGGTTGAAAATGCACAGAAAAAGGTTGAGGGGATGCACTTTGAAAGCAGAAAGCATCTGCTTGAATATGATGATGTGGCAAATGAACAGCGTAAAACGATCTATAGCTTTAGAAACGGTTTGATTTTGCAAAAGTTTGCTATCAAAGATAAAATCTATGAAAACTTTAATGATTATATTGATCATGTACTGGGTGAAGCAGGCATTATGCAAGATATTCCCGAAGATGATTATGATGTGGATCGTGTGTATAGAAAGATCAAAGAGGAACTTAATATCGAGTTAGAACCTTTTGCATCGCACGAGTATGATGCACTTAAAGAGCAGTTGCAACAAGGGATTGCAAGCAGTTATGAACAAAAGATGCAAAAACTCAATGAGACTCAAAGAGAAGAGATTGAACGAACGATCTATCTGCAAACGCTTGATAGACAGTGGCGAGATCACTTGTACCAGATGGATACGCTCAAAGAGGGGATCAGACTGCGAGGATACAATCAAAAAGATCCGCTTGTAGAGTATAAAAAAGAAAGTTATAATCTCTTTTTGGAACTTGTAGAAAATATAAAATATGAAGCGGTACGAACGCTTGTGCTTGTACAGTTTCGATTTGAAAAAGAGGAGCAAGAACAAGAAGCGATCGATGGATTGAAAAAACAGATGGATGAGAGTCTTGATGGAGCAACAGAGGGTCCTGTTCCTGCAGCCACCGCTGCAAAAAAGCCCAAAAGAAACGAACCATGTCCGTGCGGTAGCGGAAAAAAGTATAAACACTGTTGTGGTCAAAGCGGACCTAAACGGGGTGCCTTAGCCAATGGATAAGGGCTTTGTCCGCTACATTGTCCGCTACTATTTAAAGTATGACAAACAAAATCCGTTTATCTTTTTAACTGCGGTGTTGGCATTTTTAGGTATTGCTATCGGGGTGATGGTGTTGATCATTTCGATGTCTTTGATGCAGGGGATGCAAAAGCAGTTTGAAGAAAAATTAACGGTGATGAACTATCCTTTGACCGTGTTGCCGCGATACGCGGGACATTTTGGGCAAAGTACGTTGCAAAAGTTAGAAGATGAATTTGATGATATGATCTTTAGCCCCTATATTACTACTCAGGTAGTGGCAAGAAATGCCAACGGCATTAACGGTGGATTACTGTTTGGGGTGGATTTTGAAAAAGAGCGTCAAGTCAACGAAATCTTTAAACAAGCAGTGACGGATGTAGATGATAGAAAGTATAAGATTATTGTAGGGGAAGCTTTGGCAAATGAGCTATTTGTCGAAGAAAATGAAAAACTCAATATCCTTTTTTCTAAGCAAAAAGCGGTTGGTTTTACAACACTACCGCTGCAAAAGCGTTTTGATGTGCAGGGGTTTTTTAGCTCCGGCTTGCAAGCGTATGATAAAACCTATATGTATACCACGCTTGAGAGTTTGCGCACCGTTTTAGACCTTCCATCAAACTCGATGGAGGGGATCCATGTCTATAGTAAACAGCCCATGCAAGATATCAAAAGGTTGCAAGAAGCAGTACCCAATGCAAGAGTGATCGGATGGTGGGAACAGAACAAAAACTTTTTTGCCGCAATGCAGATGGAAAAACGGGCACTGTTTATCGTACTGATGCTTATTATCTTGGTTGCAGCACTTAATATCATCAGTTCACTGCTGATGACGGTGATGAGTAGGCGTGATGAGATTGCGTTGATGATGACGCTAGGGGCAACAAAAAAAGAGATCTACCATATCTTTTTTAGGCTTGGAGCGATCATCGGAGTCGGAGGTATGGTCACGGGTGTCGCACTTGGCTTTGTAGGGCTGTGGGTGCTTGATACCTTTGAAGTTATCTCGGTTCCTGTTGATGTCTACGGGGTGAGTAAACTGCCGATTGAACTGGATCTAAAAGATTTGGCAATGATCGTTGCAGGCACGGCAGTGATCATTTTGATCTCATCGTTTTATCCGGCTAAAAAAGCAGCGGGAACCGATCCGCTGCAAGTATTGCGAAATGAGTAGCAACGCAATATATGGATTTTTAAAAAGATGTGCTATAGTGATTGTATTTAAAAAAGGAGGATACCGATAATGGCTGTAAGACATAGCAATCCAAGTGCTAAAGCACAAAGCGGTGTTATTCTTTCGGGAAAAGATGCCGATAAGGTATTTTCTATGTTTGAAAAACCACAAAGTAAACAAACAATTGAAACGAAAAAGAAAAATATGAAGGCAATGTTTAAGAAGGCTTTGAGTAAAGTATCTTAGTCAATGCCTAAAATTATAAGTCTTGCATCAATCTCTAGAAGTAGATTCGATAAAATTAAAAAAAGCTTTCAATGCTCACATGATGAGTTAGAAAAACATATTAAACAGTTTGCATATTCACATCAAAAAGAGGGTCTTTATAATACATATTTTTATGTAGATGGGGATAACTATTTAGGCTATGTATCTGTATCGATTGCATCTATTGATCGAGAAAAGACAGACGATAAAGTCAGTGTTCCATCATCTATTAAATATGAGATTCCTGCTTTAAAAATTACGAGATTATCTATTTTTGAAGGTTTTCAAAAGCTTAGCCCTTTGCTTTGCAAGTAACGCAGTGAATAATTTAAGCGATAAGATGCAAGACAAGTAGCGGTATAAGGTTAAAGACAAAGATCAAAATCTTATATAGTGCCATACCGCTGTAGTGAATCCTGTCAAAATCTGTATCGCTAAGATCAAACCAGATGCGGTGTAGTCTGTGGACAAACTCTTTTTTGTATGAGTAGATGAAAAACCACCAGGAAAGCATCGCTAAATTAAGAAGTAGCGACCAAAGTAAAAACTCTTGTAACAGTTGTAGATTCATCTTGCACTCCTATTAAAATATTGCATTGATTTTTTGGATAAAATCTAGTGGATTGATCGCGTATCCGCCCACTATCATGCCAAAATGCAGATGCGGACCGGTGACCCTGCCGCTTTTGCCGCTAAGACCAATCACTTGCCCTCTTTGTACGTTTTGCCCCACCTGCATGTCGATACTGCTTAAGTGATAATAAGTGCTATAGATGCCGTATCCGTGATCAATCACTACAGATCCGCCTGCGTAGTAGCGATCTTTGGCAATGACTACTACTCCGTCGTTGGCTGCTTTGATAGGAGTTCCAACAGCGGCTCTAAAATCAGTCCCTCCGTGAAAGCCCTGTAGTGAATTGTTGTAGATACGCGCATTGCCGTAGCTGCTTGTTATCTTGCTATCAAGGGGGATAATAAAGGGTTTATCAAAATACAGCGTATCGGTGCTGCTACCGTATATCTGCATCGCTTCATTGTACTCGCTATAAATTCTATCTAACTGTTCTTTGGGCGGGTCTACCTTAGAAGGTGCTACAGTGAGGGTCTCTTTTTTGTAATCTCCCTCATCGATATGCAATTGCGTCTTTTGTGTACCATGGGTATCTAAAACCGTAAGTGTCGCTTCGTTTTTTTGAGTTTTGTAATCAACGGGCAAAAGTACAAAGGAGCTATTTTTGGTTGGATGCTTTATGATAGGCAGTTTTTTCTCACCGTCAAAGCCCACGCTTTTTGGCGTATCTTCATAGGTAAAGATTGCAACTTCTCCCTTTGTCAAAGAGGCAGCATTGAGTAGGTTGAGACAGAGAAACAAAATGAGTAGAATTTTCAAAATTGCACCTTTAGTGTTTATGGTTTTAAGTTTTTCTTATGTATGATATTTTAACACAAATTTCAAAGGAGAATGCAATGAGTCAAAAAGTAGTTGTTCCGTTAGCTACGGCGTTTGAAGAGTTAGAAGCTGTGGCGATGATAGACGTGATGAGAAGAGGCGGTATTGAAGTGGTGGTTGCCGGGGTTGACGGCGAGTATATAGAGGGGGCTAATAAGATGGTTTTAAAAACCGATACCTCAATCGATACGATTTTAGCCGATGATTTTGACATGATCGTCTTGCCCGGCGGTTTTGGCGGTACGGAGATTTTAGCAAGTGATGAGCGGGTACAAAATCTCATCAAAGCGATGCAAGCACGTGATAAGATGATAGGCGCTATCTGCGCTGCTCCTATTGCGCTCAATAAAGCAGGCGTGTTAGAGGGAAGATATACATGCTATCCGGGTGTGCAAGAGCATATTGGAGCAAAAAACTATACCGATGAACAAAAAGTGATCACTACAGGCAACGTGATGACTTCACGAGGCCCGGGTACGGCAATCTGCTTTGGACTAGCGATCGTTAAAAAGCTTTGCGGTGTTGATACCTATAATCAAGTGCGAGAGGGGATGCTTGCTACATATTGCTAAAGAGGGGGAAATTATCCCCTTTGTATAAGAACTTAATACGATATTAAACCAAATAATAGTAATTTCAAGGTAAAATTCCCGTAACATTGTACAAGGGGGAATTATGCAGTTGAGTTTTTTTCTGCGACTACTAAAAGATGCATTTCGTGATCTTATTCCGATTATTTTAGTGATACTTTTTTTTCAACTTGCTATCATTCAAACCGTTCCTGATGGATGGCTTTCTACAACTATCGGGATGATTATTGTAGGGATTGGACTTGCGGTATTTTTATTGGGGCTTGAGATGGGGATCTTTCCTATCGGAGAGAGTTTAGCTAAAGATTTTGCTTCACATAAAGTCAAGTATCTAGTCTTGCTGTTTGGTTTTATGGTGGGCTTTGGTACTACGATTGCCGAACCCGCCCTTGCCGTCATTGCCGATAAAGCAGCAGCTATTAGTAGCGGTAGGATTGATGCACAGATTTTGCGTTATGTCGTGGCACTATCGGTTGGTTTTGCAATTCTTTTGGGGGTGTTTCGAATTATAAAAGGACACCCAATACATTACTACATCATTGCAGGCTATTTTTTGGTTGTGGGAACGACGTTTTTTGCACCCAAAGAGATTGTCGGGTTAGCGTATGATTTAGGGGGTGTGACAACCTCTACGGTAACCGTTCCGCTAGTGGCAGCTCTTGGGATCGGACTTGCTTCAACGATAAAGGGGCGCAATCCCGTGATGGACGGGTTTGGGCTTATCGCCTTTGCTTCACTGACACCGATGGTATTTGTGCAAATTTACGGTATTTTTGTATATAACTTTGTAGAGGCAAAAGAGGTAGGCAATATCGTGATCGATACCGCTCCTGCTGCTGCAGCACAGATTACGTTAAGCACAATCATAAGTGGAATACTCAGCGTTATCAAAGATGTTATTCCCATTTTAGCAATCATCTTTTTCTTTCAGTATGTGGTATTGAAAAAACGTGTCGAGGATTTAAAAAGTGTTATCATCGGCTTTGGATTAGTGATTATCGGGTTGTATGCTTTTATCCTCGGTCTTGAGATGGGGTTATTTTCTCTTGGCGAAACGATGGCACTACAACTTACGCAGCAAAGTTCGGTTGCTTTGATATTTGTTTTTGCATTTGCGATAGGGTTTTCAACAACGATGGCAGAACCTGCCTTGATGGCAATAGCAAAAAAATCAAAAGAGATCAGTGACGGTAAGATCAATGATTTTGTTTTACGGTTTTTTGTTGCAGGCGGCGTGGCTGTAGGGATTGCTATCGGTGCATTTAGAATTGTCGATGGAGGAGAACTGCATTATTATATCATGGTAGGGTATCTTTTTGTAATTGTGCTTACTGCGATCGCTCCAAAATATATCATCCCCATTGCCTATGATAGCGGCGGCGTGACTACTTCGACCGTGACCGTTCCGCTGGTTGCAGCCCTTGGGATTGGACTTGCTAGTAATATCGCAGGACGTGATCCTTTGATAGACGGGTTTGGGCTTATCGCCTTTGCTTCACTGTTTCCTATCATTTCGGTGATGCTTTACGGTATTGCAGCGGAAAAGATCGGTATCAAAAGCGATTCACAAATCGAAGCGATCAATGCGCTTAAGGGAACGATTACCGGTGTAGAGGATATGGGATTAGCAACGGTAAATGTCGGAAGTTCAAAAGATGCTCATTCGCTTAAAATGGCTTTTAGCGGGGTGATGGCAATAGTTCCCGAAGATAAAAAAGAAGATGCATTGCTTGCTGCGCGCGAAGCGGGAGCCAACGGTGTAACAATGCTCAATGCCGAGGGAATGGGACTTGTGGAGATGGATAAACTCTACCGAACTCAAAGAGAGGTCAATGAGATGGCACTGCTGTTTATCGTACCTGAGCATATTGTAGAGGATGTAATGAAAAATCTGATTCACCATCTGCATATTACAACAACAGGCAACGGGATAGCATTTTCCTTTCCGCTTTCACATATGAAAGGGATCTCACTCAAAGAGGAACTTATCAATCACAAAGAGAAAAACACAGCTCCTACCCCGCAAGATTATTAACTTGAGAGTAGATCTTGCAAACTTTGCTTGGGGTTTTTACCCTCAAGCAGTTGATACACCTCTTTAGCGATAGGCACGTAGATATCTTGCGTGGTTGAGATTTTATACAGCGCTTTGGTGGTGTACACACCCTCAGCCACTTCGCCGAGTTTTTCTAAAATAGCATCAAGCTGTTGCCCTTGTGCAAGATAGTAGCCTACGCGGTAGTTTCTTGAAAGGTTGCTGCTAGCGGTCAAAAACAGATCACCTGCACCGCTCAGTCCTAAAAATGTCTGCTCCTTTGCGCCAAAGACGCTTCCAAATCTACTCATCTCCACAAGTCCTCGGCTAATGAGTGCTGCGCGTGCATTGTTGCCAAGACCTAGCCCATCACACACTCCGCCTGCGATTGCGATCACATTTTTGTACGCACCTGCTACTTCAGCCCCGATGACGTCATCACTGACATAGGTTTTGATATTGCGCGGAAAAAAGGAGGCAAACTCACTGGCTAAAGCTCTATTTTTTGCATTGATAACAATCGCTGTGGGCAGATCGCTCATCACCTCTTTGGCAAAGGAGGGTCCACTGATAAAAGCGATATTTTCCTCTTTGACAAAGGGTGCGTAGATCTCGTTTAAAAAGGCTTGATTTTCTATCTCTATCCCTTTTGCCGCTACGAGTACCTTTTGATCATCTCTAATAGGATTTGTTTGTAGCCAGCTTCTAATATGCTGTGCGGGGATGGTGATGATGAGATATTTTGCCTGCAGTGCTTGCTGCATCGAAACAAAATTCGGCAAATCTTTTGTCGTGCGTGAACTTAGAGCTACATCGTGGTTTTTAGCGATGGCATACGCTAGGGCTTGCCCCCATTTTCCGGCACCTATTATTGATAGCATCTTATAAATCCTTCATATATTGATAAAATTTCTCTAAATCGTTGTCTTTGCCCATACATACAAGGATATCACCGACATTGAGTAGGTGGTCATTGCCGTGAGTGGTAAAGGTAAAGTGCTCTTTTTTTTGTGAATCCATGATCCCTACTAAAATCAAATTATACTCACTCAAGTTTAAATCTGTTTGTTTTTTGCCGATAAATTCGCTATCTTTGCCTAGGCTAAACTCACGAAAACTTATCTTGCTGTTTGGGTTAAACAGTTTATCAAAAACTTTAAGTACGTAGGGTTTTTCTAGTATATTGTAGATGCGGTTTGCACCCGGTTCGTAGATATCGATCACCTTGTCAGCTCCTGCTATGGAGAGTTTTTGATTCATCTCCAAAGAATCACTGATAGCAACGATTTGTAGCCGTGGATAGAGGGCTTTGAGTGAGAGAACTAAAAAGATATTGAGCCCCTCCTCATCCATTGCACAGATAGCGACGCTACTGTCTTGTTGTATATTGATCTTTTCGATCTCCCTGTCGCTTGTGATATCGATATGGCAAGCGTTTAAGTTTGTCTTTTCTTTTGCACTGAGAATATGTTGTTTGGTATTGTCAATGACTGTTATATTATCGATATGTTTCATTCGCGTCACTAGTTGAGAACCTGTGGTTCCGTATCCGAAAAGATACACACTGTTTTGCATCAAAAGCCTTTATGCAGAGAGTTTTTATACAGCCTGGTTTTAAACCAATCAAGACTGATGATATAGCCTAAAACGATCACTACATCCCCGACGTTTAAGCAAAAATCCGGCGCCGGATTAAAGATGAAATTTTCATCTCTAAAAACGCCGATAAGCAAAAGTTTATTCTTTTCAAAAAGACGGTCTTTGACGCTTTTGCCCTCTATAAAACTTCCCTTTTGTACGGTGAACTGTTCCATGTGCGCGTTTTTTTTGCCTGTGAGAATCGCATTGATCGCTTCAAAAGAGATTGGTTCATCAAGATAGATCGAAGTCATCATCCCTGCGATATTGTAGGGTTTGAGCAAAAAATTAGCACCGGCTAACTCCAGTTTTTTGCCGATGGAGTCTTTATTGCACCGAGAGATTATCTTCACGTCTTTTGAGATGCTTCGGACATTGAGCGTGATATAGGTATTGGCAACGTCATCGCTTGTTGTTGCAAGTACCGCTTTAGCTTTTTCAAG
>JBNJHJ010000008.1:1517-18420 GCA_051748365.1 Campylobacterota bacterium | reverse complement strand
GCTAGCACCGTGATAAAACTCAAACTCTCGATTGTGTAAAGTTTCATCACTATCTAAAAGCTCAACCAAAGCTTCTATCTTTTTGAAGCCTCTTAAAAACCCTTTAGCACAGAGCTGCATCCCCCGTTTCAAATCTTTTGTATCGATTTTTGCAAGGTTAAGCGCCACTCTTGTTGCTATTGGTGCGACTTCTGCGCTAGCGTGTGCCGTTTGTATCGCTTTAACTTCCACATCTTTTTGTAGTTGCGCCACCACAAGTTTTTGTTTAAGTTTCACTTCACCGCCAAGCACCGTTCCCGTGACAACCGTTCCACTGCCTTTGATGCTAAACACTCGGTCAATAAAATAACGAAAAAAATCCAAACTATCTTTTACACTTTTTTCATGATCTACAAGTAACTTGTGTAACTTTTCTATACTGCTTGTATCATAAATCGAACACTGCACAGGTTCGCTATATCGAAGTTGCAACTTTTGAAATAAAATCTTAACCTCATCTTTTCTAGCGCTGATAGTTTCCTCATCCGCTAAATCACACTTTGTAAGCACTATAATAAAATTTTGCAAACCTAAAAATTTGCAAATTTGCAAATGCTCTATGGTTTGTGGTTTGATCCCCTCATTGGCAGCTATCACACACAATACCCCATCAAGTCCAAAAGCCCCCGCAATCATATTTTTTACCAAATCTTCATGTCCTGGCATATCAATAAAAGTGATATTTTTCTTTGGGCTTTGTAGGTGCGAAAAAGAGATATCGATAGTAATCCCTCGCTGCTTTTCTTGCTGTGTACTATCGCCGTCAAAGCCTGTTATTTGCTTTACTAGCGATGTTTTTCCATGGTCGATATGTCCTATAGTTCCAATAATCAAATTTTGCAAAATCTACCCCAGTGTCACACTATTTGTAGCATCAAGCAGTGCCCCGAGTGTATCTAGGGCATTGCCCACTTGCCCTACTTTCAAAGCATTTTCAAGCCCATAATACTCCAAACACAACCCACAGCTATATACCCCAACACCAAGCTTTTGAAGTTGTTGCAACACTTCGACTGCCTGGGTATCATTTGTGCTAAGTTTGACGGCACTATTGATTAAAAATATATGCGATGGTCTCTTTTCAATCTTTGTGAGTGTTTGCAAAAACCCTTTTGCCAATTTTTCGCCAAGTATCTTATCACCCCCGATAGTATCACTTGTAAAAAGAATTACTTTACCTACACTATTTTGTGCACAAGTCACAGCTTCATCCGTTGCGATCTCTTTTGGCGTTACGGTAATAAAATATATATCATCTTTTGAATCTATGGCAAAATTTACACCGTTTTTATTCAAAAATTTAGAGATATTTTCTTTTGCAATAGCTGAATCGCTCTCTACGACAAACACTTCGTTACACGCACTGAGTGCATCTTTAGTCACAATCACAGGTTGCGGACACTCTAATCCTCTTACATCATATCGTTGCATTATCTTTAACTCCTTTGTATCGTTTAACGATTTTTGCTACATATTCATAATCTTTTTCAAACAAAGTGCGCACATCCATAATCACCGCTTCATTTTCAATGCGTGCAATGATCCCTTCTTTGCGCAAAAATGCTTCAAACCCTTTGGCATCTTCAAAAAAGCGCACTCCCCAAGAATCAAAGCTTGTATTTGGCATCGAGCCGCCGCCTGCGTAGGTAGTCGTACGCACCGCTTCACACGCCACATACTCACTGCATAACCCTTGTAACTTTTGTGCATCTTTTTGCAACTGATTTTGACTTTTACTAAGCATCTTATAGGTTGGATTTTGCTCTGCCTTGTTGAAAAGATACTGCTGCAATGTTTGATAGATAAGTGCGATAGTGATCTTATCAGCCCGAAGCATCCGAAGCAATTGATTTTTTTTGAGCTTTTCTATAATCGAACTTTTTGCTAGTATCAATCCTCCCTGAATCGATCCCATAAGTTTATCACTGCTAAAACTAATAATATCCACCCCGCTTTTACACAAAGCGTTCACCGTCGGTTCAAACTTATTGACTGCCAGTGGCTCTACCATGCCACTACCCAAATCATAATAGCTATAGATCCCTTTTTGCTTTGCCAAATCTGCCGTCTCTTGCACGCTTGCCTCTTCAAAAAACCCTTCGATACTGAAGTTTGATCTATGTACCTTCATTAGCATCGCACACTCACTATCAATAGCATCTGCATAATCACTAATGCGCGTTTTATTGGTTGTGCCCACTTCTACAAGCGTAGTGCCTGAACTTTGCATCACTTCAGGCACTCTAAACCCACCGCCTATTTCGACAAGTTCAGAACGGCTCACCACCGTTTTGGCACCTTTTGCAAAACTATTGAGCACCAAAAAAACCGCCGCAGCGTTATTGTTGACTAGCAGCATATCATACCCGTCAAAAAGATAATTACTCAAGCGGCTTAAATGCCAGTAGCGATCCCCTCTTTTGCCATGCGTTAAATCATATTCTAAGTTACAATACCCACACGCAATCTCTTGTACTGCTGCAAAACTTTGTGCATCTATTGGTGCTCTGCCCAAATTTGTATGCACCGTTATTCCTGTAGCATTAACTAATGGTTGTAAACTAGGAGTTAGCAGCGATTCATACTCATTGATGATAGCTTCGATGATGTGCTCTTTGTTGATTGTATCGATTGTTTTATCTGCGATTTTATCTCTATAGCGTTGCAAAATATTGGCAATGATCGCATTTCGCAAACCCGTATCGATATGTTCTAATCTTGCATCGTGGCTGAGTTTATCCACTTTGGGAAGTTGTCGAAACAGTTCTTGCATAAGCTCCCTTTAATCTTTAAAATGGTAAAATTATTTTTACTTTTATGGAGAGTATGTGTACCTGGTGGGCACCTCGGGCTTCAACCCCGTAGTTTGAAATAGTGCTATTTCAAAGGTAGGTTCGATTCCTTCACTCTCTCGCCAATTACAACACTTCAATACCACATTCACCTTTTGCAACCACAGAAGCAACGATATGTGATTGAATATCACTTTGACTATTTAACTCCTCTACAACTTTATGCGAAACCCTACTATCTACGGCTATCAAAAGACCGCCTGAAGTTTGCGCATCATACAAAAGCATTTGCAAATCTTCATCTACATTTGTGCCCATCTTTACAAAACTTTGCAAATACTCTTTGTTTCTATAACTTCCAGCAGGAATAATCCCCATAGAAGCCAACTCTTTAGCTTGGGTCATCACACCAACGCTTTGAGCGTAAAGTTTAATAGAGATTTCACTATTTAGCATCTCTTTCAAATGCCCCAAAAGCCCAAATCCCGTCACATCCGTCATCGCACTAGCGTTATATTTTCTAGCACAAAATGAAGCATTTTTATTGAGTGTTTGCATCACAAATGCCACCTCTTGTATCGCTTCCATGTCCGCCATATCCGCTTTGATAGCTGTAGAAAGCACCCCGCTGCCAATGGGTTTGGTCAAGATGATGTCATCACCTACTTTCGCACTATTGTTTCGTATTATCTTATCTGGATGAGCCATGCCCATCACGCTCATACCGTACTTCATCTGATCATCTTCGATAGTATGACCCCCTACCAAAATACCGCCTGCTTCTTCAAGCTTTGTGGCTCCGCCTTGCAAAATTGCCGCTAACACCTCTTTGTCAAAGTGACACGAATCAAACATCACAAGATTGAGCGCCGTAGCGACATCCGCACCCATCGCAAAGATATCACTGAGCGAATTTGCAGCAGCAATCATCCCATAGATATAGGGATCATCCACCACAGGCGTAATAAAGTCAGCCGTTTGAACAATGGCAAGGTCGGGGCTTTGTACTATGACCCCCGCATCATCGTTTGAATCAAAACCTACTAAAAGTTTATCGCTACTACTATGGTTGATTTGACAAAAGATTTGTGATAGATCGCCCGGACCCAATTTTGCAGCTCAACCGGCAGCTTTTACATACTTTGTAAGTTTTAAATTCTCATACTCTTTATTTATTTTCAAAGCTAACTACACTTGTTTAAAAGTCCCTCTAGCCAAGCTTTCGCATCTTCTACGCTTTCAAATCGTTTTGATTTAGCTACTTGATCTTTTCCCTCGTAAAACCGCACGCGAATACCGTCTTCTACATGGTCAATCTTTGTTCGAGTGATCTTATTCATATTAAGATTCACTCTATCATTTAACTCCACAAACATCTTTTCTCCTTTGCGTTTATATGGTAGATTATAACATAAGTAAATAAATTTTTACCATTTTTGAAACCATTATTTCATTCTATTGGTGATAAATCGAACGGTAATAAACACCACAATAGAAAATCCGATAATCACAGCCGCAATAGGAGCAGAAAAAGAGAGCCCATAAGAGGTAAAACGATCAAAGATCAAAACAGGCGTCGTCATTGGGTGGTATACCAAAATCACAACTGCTCCAAACTCCCCAAGCCCCCTGCTCCACATCATCAATGCTCCGTTGATAATATCTTTTTTCGCATTGGCGACACTGATACGAAAAAATACGGATACGGGGTTTGCTCCAAGCGTTCTTGCTACTTTTTCGATACTAGGGTCAACCTTTCTAAATCCGTCTTTGGCGCTATTGATTAAAAAAGGAGCCGATAAAAACATCATCGCTATCATAATGCCATACTCCGTACCGATAAATTCTATCCCAAAAAATGCAAAAAAATCACCCAAAAATGAATCCCCAAAAGTAGTCAAAAGCGCAATCCCCGCTGCGGTATGGGGCAGCATCACGGGTATATCAATCATGGCTTCAAGTGCGCTTTTGCCGTAAAAATCATACCGAGCCAACAGATACGCAAGCGGCAATCCCGTAATCAACACAAACACCATTGCATACGCTGAAACCTTCATGGTCAAAACAATCGAATCGATCACATCACCGTCTTGTATCGTATCGATAAACTTTTCACCGCTTAAACCTAAAAACATATTCACAATAGGCACGGTCAAGAACAAAAATATTACAGCCCCAAAGAGTATAAAGGTAACTAAAAAGATCTTATTACGCATCAATTCTCCTACACAAAAGCAACATCATCTTTGTTAAAGCCAATAGAGATCGTTTGATCATCACCGCTAAAACACCCCTCATAATCTCTGTTGAGAATCTTTACAAAAAATTGAAAACCCTGTACACGAATAAAAATTTTATAATGGTCTACAATCCCCATACACTGATCAACCGTTCCCGTAAAAATGTAATCTGTTTTCAAATCCATCCTTTGCGAAACTCGTATTGCATTGGGATCAACCGTGTAGTATCTATCGGTGTTTGTGTATCCAAGCATAGTCGCGGGAAAGATGTTTTTAAAGCCTAAAAACCGCGCGACTTCTATATTTGCAGGGTGGTGCAGTACATGTTTGGCTTTACCCACCTGTGCAATCTTACCCTGTATAATAATCGCTATCGTATCGGCAAGAAAGGACGCTTCACGAAAGTTGTGTGTAACATGAATCGTTGTTAAATTATAGCGTTGGTGGATATCTTTTAAACTCTTCATAATAGCGTTTCTAAAGGTAGGATCAATTGCGCTTAAGGGTTCATCAAGAAGCAATACTTTGGGTCTTGAATACAACGCCCTTGCCAATGCAACCCGTTGTTTTTCACCCCCGCTTAAATTATCGATATCTCGCTCAAGCAGCTTTTGTAATTGTAAAAATCCAACAAGATCGTCAAAAAGTGCCGTTTGCCCCTCTATCTTTTTATACCTGTCGGCAAATTTTATATTTTCTTTGACATTCATATTGGGGAAAAGAGCAAAACTTTGATACACAAACCCAAAGTCTCTCTTTTCAGGCGGCATCATCGTGATATCTTGCCCGTCAAGATAGATAACACCGCCGCTGCTTTCATTGACTCCCGCAATCGTTTCAAGCAGTTTTGTTTTGCCGCTGCCGCTTTGTCCAAGCAATACAAAATACTCATTTTTTGCAATCTCTAAATCGATCTTATCGAGCAAAAACTTTTCTATTTGTGCACTTAAGTGCTCTATCTTGATATAACTCATCATTTTAAAATAGTTGCATCGCCCTTTACAACAGGCGGCTCGATCGGTGTTTGTGCACTCTGTTTTACTATCTGTAACCCTTGCTTACTCAGTACAAACTCGACAAACTTCACAGCACCCTTTTCATTGCGTGGGCTTTTAGCGTTTTGTACGATTGTAAGTGCATAAACCATCGGGGTAGCTGCTTGGGTGACAAAGCTATTAGGTCCGTTTGCGGCAATATCAAAAGAGACGGTTGCGTACTCGCTTGCGTACGCAACATCACCCAAAGAGATTTGGGGTGGAAACTGCACATACTCTAATCCGTGCTGCTTTGCAACCGATTTGTATATAAAAAGATAATCAATCGCATTGATCTGTAGCAATGCCAAAAGATCGGTCTCTTTAGGGCGTACGACTACTTTTGATCTTTTTTCATCACCGACTTTATAGTGTTTGCCATAGCCAAATAGCTGTGTAAAAAGATCATCTTTTTGATAAAACTTTTCAGCCAATTTGACACTCAACATCGTTCTATACCCGCATGGGTCTAAATTAGGGTTTGCGTGTCCTACCTTGACATCTTTTTTAAGCAAAATATCGATCCAATTGTCGCTATCTATCTGCGCTGCGTATGCTGAAGAGGGAGTGTAGGCTAAAACCATCTCATTGGTAGCAAAATAAGCATTAAACTTTGCGTGTTTTGGTATCAGCATCCGATCAATCACTTCATAATCCGCACTTGCTACGATATCCACTGCCCTACCAAGTTCGGTTACCTTTCGTGCTGCAACCACGCTGCCGCTAACTTCTCGTTTAATTGCATAGTGTGGATACTTCTTTTCAAACGCTTGCGCTAAATTTGCAAAGGGTACGGCAAGCGAACCTGCATGAAAAACTAAAATTTGCTCTTTTGCAAATAAAAAGCTGCCTAAACAGATAGCTATTACAAGTAATCTCATTGCTATGCCCTATTCACAAGATCGCTTAAGCGAGAGCTAAATCCATAATAAAATGGGATAACCACTATATTCTCACCCTCTTGTACCTCATCTTTACCAAGCGTTATCATCATCGCATTACTTTCCAAAAGCGGTGTTAGCATCCCTGAACCGTACCTGTTTTGCTTTGTAACGCAAAACTGCGACCCTTCAAGCGTGCCCAAAACCACATTGGCTCTCTTTTTTTTGACGCTAAAGCTTTCGGTATTGCACGCTTGAATCGTTCGGTGATAAATCTGCTTTGCACCGCTTATCTTTTGCAAAATCGCACTAGCAAAAAGATAAGTATTTACCAGTGCCGTCAAAGGATTACCGGGCATCGCCATCACATAGGTTTTGCCCATCAATCCCATCATCGTAGGTTTGCCGGGTTTGACATTCACCCCGTGAAAGAGCACTTCAAGCCCGTTTTGTTCAAAAGCTTGCGCTACAAAATCAGCCTCTCCCATCGATATACCCCCTGTAGTAATGACTACATCATAATCTTGCAACTGCTTGATATACTCCCTACTTTGCTGTAAATCATCAGGCACCACTCCTGCATATGTTGCTTCATAGCCAAGTTCTACAAGCATCGCAATAATAGCAAAGGAGTTTGAATTATAAATCTGCTTATCCTCGGCATTTTCCCACGGCTCTTTGAGTTCATTGCCTGTTGAAACTACCGCAATTGAAGGCTTTTGATACACTTTTATATGCGTAATCCCTTGACTAGCAAGCAGTGCAACGCCAAAGGCATCTACCTTGTCGCCTCTATATAAAAAACACTCTCCCTCTTGCAACTCTTCACCTTTAGCTCTAAAGTTTGCTCCCTTTTTGACACTGCCAACTTGCACACTTTTGTCATCAAAATCCAACGCATCTTCAAACGGCACTACACTGTCGCTGCCATTTGGCATCAATGCTCCTGTCATTATCTTATAGCACTGCCCCTTTTGCAAAGTTTGCCGGCAAGTATCTCCTGCATAGATAGTACCTGCAATCTCTAAGCGACTATTTGCATCCTCTGCTTTGAGTGCGTAGCCATCCATCGCCGAATTATCAAATGAAGGAAGATTTTTTTGACACGCTATATCACTTGCTACAAACCTTCCAATTGCGGATTTGAGCGGTAAAATCTCTGTTTTTTTTGTTGGCACGGCACTTTTTAGGGCAAGTTCCATCGCATTTTCAATCTCTAAATAGGTTAATTTTTTCATCATCTTCTCCATCAATTTTGTTGTAATATTTTTATCTGTTTATAGCGTTTGCAAATCATATTGACTTTCTTTTCAATAGTGTGTTTTTCAATACCACTAGAAAAATCAAGCGAAAGCGCCCAACGACATTGTGACTCTTCATACCCCATATATGCTAGCGTACTTGAAGGTCGTGAAAGCCCAAGCGAACACCCCTCACCGTTTGAGAGATAGATATCATCAAAAGCAAGCGTTTTGATAAGCTCTCGTGCTTTAATGCCACGAAGTCCAATATGCAAGCTATACTCAAGTGTTAGGTTTGGATTGATAAACAAAAACAGATCATCCCCCAATCTTTCTTGCATCAAAGCTAAAAACTGTTGCTTTATTTGCAACGGTGCAAAAAATTGGCTCTTTTTACCCTTTAGGGCTAAAGTTGCAGTGATCAAATCTTTCGCCGCTAAATAATCACTTTCGATCTCATCACTAAAAAGAATCAAAGCCCCATTGCCGTATCCGCTGAGTTTATAACAATCAAATAGCGCTATATCTACGCCCGCAAAATCATTATCAAAGGTTTTATTTGAAATGATCACTGCATCCGTTTGCTGTTTTATCTGTGTAAGATCAATTTTGACAAAGGTATCGATAATGGTTGAAACAAAGATATAATCAATCTGTTTATCACCGATTTTTTGGAGTGTGCCCTCTTTTTCAATTCCAATCCACACTATCTCTTTACCCCATTGTTGCGCTAGCTTTGCTCCTTCGATGATGGCATAACTCTCGCCTAAACTCACCGCAACCGTACCGTTTAATTGCAGTATAAATGCGCTAAAAAACTCTTTTGTAAAGGTGGCGGTTTTAAACTCTTTGTATCCAAACTCTCTATAAAGAGTTTGTTGCATAACTGCTAAGTTTTCATTGCTGCTTAGTGCATCAAGACTCACACTTGTATCGATAGAAAAACTTTGCAGTAAGTTATACTGTAAACGATTAAGTTGCATCACACGCCTTTAAAACCTCTTGTCCCTCTTCATAAAAAAGCTCCTCAAACTTACTATCTACAAACTCTTGGGTTAACTCTTGTAACTGCTTATATCGTGCTATCAACTCTTTGGCTTTTGGAGTAAGCGTCGTGCCGCCATTAGCTCTGCCTTTGTGTTTAATCACTAACTCATCTTCGATAAACTCTTGCAAAATCTTGATATGATTCCACGCTTTTTTATAATTCATCCCGACTTTTTTGGAAGCTTCATTGATCGATCCAAAACTCTCAATCTGCTCTAGTATCTCTGTTTTGCCACTTCCAAAGATGAGATTTTGATTCTCATCTTCTATCCATACCTTTACTTTGACTTGCATTGTAATCCCTTTTTGTAACGAAAACATCCTAAACGGCAATTCACTACCTCTATACCAAGATAATGAGCTGCATTTGCAACCTTAGCAATGGAGCTTTTTTGCGCTATTTGCCAAAGTTTTGTGCAATCTACTTGCGAGTTTTCTAAATGCTCTAACTCTTTGACCACATCTTCATCCGCTGCACCAAACAGATGTTTACCAAAAGCCCCAAGCGCACACCGATTGATCTTGATGCCAAAACTTTTGGTGAGTCCTGCCATCTCAAAGGAATCTAAATCATGCTTTTTTGCAAAGCTTAATGCTTTGATGCATGAGATTTTTGCTTCCCTATCAAGATAGGGTTCAAAATCTTTTGAGCTAAACATCGATGCGCCCTTGATGGGTATAGAGATTCATCTTTTTGCCCCGTGCAAAGCCTATGAGCGTCACTCCGTGGGTATGCGCTGTTTGTACGCCCATATGCGTAGGTGCCGTTCTTGAAACTACAATCGGTACTTTATGCATCACCGCTTTTACCACCATCTCAGAACTTAGCCGTCCACTTACAAATAGTACCGATTCTGTAGTATCTAAACCTTGGAGTTTACATTTTCCTACTACTTTATCGATAGCATTGTGTCGTCCGATATCCTCAGCCGTTACGGTAGTACCGCAAGCAGGCAGGTAGATCATGGCTTTGTGCACGCATCCTGTGAGTTTATAAAGCTCACTCTCACTATAAAACTTTGCTACTTCGCTAGAGATTGTTTGTGGGGTCACTTTAAATTTGACTTGATTAAAAGGCACTCGTACTCCTGAAGCGATATTTCCCGTCACTCCGCCGCCGCACCCGCTGACAAGTGTTTTTTCACTATAAAGATTTTGTAGCGAATCGTTATCAATTTTTGCTTCAATCTCTACTTTTAATCCATCTTCACTTACTTGGATACTCTCTATATCATCAATCGATGCAAGCACATTTTCACTCATCAAAAAACCCACTGCATGGGCATCTTGATCTTTAGGAATGCACATCATCGAAATTGCTTTTTCACCGTTTAGATACACGCTTAGGCGCGATTCATCTATAGTGACATCTTCAACTGTTTTGACTTCATTATCAATGACTTTATCAATCATCACAACTTTTAAATACTTTTCGTTTTCCATCGTTCACCTTATTATGCATTTTATGCATATTTGAAACTATAGGGCACTTCTAATAACCCTTTACGGTCGTAAAATGCCCTTACAAAACAACCCCCAAGGAGAGAGAAGGAGGTTGTTTGTTTTTTATCTTTTTTCTTTTTCTAACTCTTCAATTACATCCGGTCGTAACTGCTGTAGATACTCTTTTGGCAATTTTCCGCTAATAAGCCCCGGAATATACCCTTTTACCGATACAAAATATGCATACACCGTCTCTAATGTAAAAAACGAGATGATAGCACTACCCATAAAATGTATAAACAGTAAAAATCTTTTCATCTGAATCGTTTCGGCATTGATCGCAACGCCCGGGTGGATATACCAAAGTACAAACCCGCTTGTCACAAGCAAAAAACCAAATGCAACAAACATATAGTAGTTGATGCGATTCATCGGTGTATATTTTCCTCGTAAAAAGATCTTTGCATACCACTGGCTGCTTGGTCGTACAAAAAACTTATGATCTTTAAACGCTACAATCGTTACAATCAGCCATATCGGTATCCATGCAACACCCACTACTTCATGGGTTGCACGCATCAAATATGCGATATATCCGCCCCCTGTCATATTCCCAAAAGTAATAGAAAAACCTGTTATAAACAGATAGATCATCACAACGATATTAAGTAGCAGTACCACCCTTTGAAAGGGTGAGTACACTGTCACTAAATCATTTGGGTTTGTAACTTTTGCTTGTTTTCTTCCTTTTGCAATGATAAACATAGTCAAAAAGATCAAAAACTCTACAAAAAATACAATAGGAAGCAGGTGCTGCCGCTCTTCAAATGCACGGATCACTTCCGGCGCGATTGTTTCGTAGTGAGGTCCAAAAGGCGCCACTACCGATTGTTCATAACGGTTCAAATTTTCAAAAGGCTCTATCTGACCGGTAAAATTTCCCTGTAGCATCTGCATAATAAACTGATACACATAGTTTATATCCGCAATCGTTGCTAACCAAAAATACCAATAGGTCAATAGCACAAATAATAAGCCGATAATCAAATAGACTTTATATTCGCTAATAAAGCTCTTTTTTGCTTCCATTAACTATCCCATCCAAAAGGGGTTTTTTGCACACCTTTTCCTTTTGCGCTAAATCTTTTTCGAATAATGTCTGACACTTCATCACCCTCGCCTACTAAGAGTGCTTTGGTCGAACACATCGCTGCACACATCGGGACTTTGCCCTCTGAGATTCTATTTTGCCCGTATAGTTCTCTCTCATTTGCTGAGTTGGTTTCTTCAGGACCGCCTGCGCACATGGTACACTTATCCATCACGCCTTTGGTTCCAAATGGACCGTCTTTTGGAAATTGTGGTGCACCAAAAGGACATGCGTACAAGCAGTATGCACAACCGATACACTTTTGCTTATCATGCAACACAATTCCATCTTCTCGGATATAAAAGCAATCCACCGGACACACCTCTTGACAAGGTGCATCGGTACAATGCATACACGCTACGGAAGTTGAAAACTCTTTATCCTCAACTCCCTCATTAATTGTCACTACTCTTCGTCTATTTACGCCAACAGGCAGTTCATGCGCCTCCGCACAAGCGATAGAGCAGCCATCACAATGAATACATCTTTCATCATCGCAATAAAATTTCATTCTTGCAAATTCAAATTTAGCCATTATCTACTCCTACGCTTTTTGGATTTGACATAATCCACCCTTAGTTTCAGGGATTTGAGTTACTATGTCATACCCGTAATTAGTTACGGTATTTGCACTCTCACCCGTTGCATACGGTTTAGTACCTTCAGGGTACTTATGCCCCAAATCCACACCCTCTAGCATTCCCGCAAAGTGAAACGGTAAAAATACTCTATCGTTTTTAACGGTAAAGGAGTATTTCGCTTTGACTTTGATCTTCGTTCCTTGAGGGGAGTGAACCCACATCATAGCACCGTCTTTAATGCCGTATCTTGCCGCTAAATCAGGGTTTATATCACAAAACATCTCCGGTGTTAGAGCTGCTAAATGTTTAGACGCTCTATTTTCAATCCCTGCACCATTCATATTTACAAGGCGTCCCGTTACAAGATTGATCGGGAAGTCTTTCACCCAATCTTGCGCACTTTGTTCAGACACATATCGTGTATCGACTCTCCAGTGGTTTTTCTGGTCACTAAAACTTGGATACTGCTTCACAAGATCGGTTCTTGGTGAATGCAATGGTTCTCTATGTTTTGGAATCTCATCTGCCCATCCCCAAACTTTTGCTCTTGCTCTTGCATTTCCATACGGCGCAACGCCTGCTTCCATACACTTTTGGGCGATGATATTGGATTTATCGACTTTCCAGTTTGCACCCATTTGAGCTTTTTCCTGCGCACTTAGTGTGATGCCAAGAACTGCTTGAATATTATCTTTTGTTATTTCAGGATACCCCTGCGTAAGTTTTGAATCAACCGGTGCGGAGTTTTTCGCTGCTAGCAGATCGTTACCGTCATGTTCTAAACCAAATCTATTTCTAAAGCCCATACCGCCTTCACTAACAGGTTTATGGATGTTATATAGCACTGGACTTCCTGAGTGTGAATCCGTCCAACACGGCCACGGCAATCCATAATACTCTTTAGTCATCTTTCCGTGACCTTGTAGCGTCACAGTATCAAACATATGCCAATTATCGGTATGGCTTTTGAGCCTATCAGCCGTCCAACCCGTTAAACCGATCGTTTTAATGATTTTTGCAATCTCGTTGGTTGCATCTTCAGGCCACTTATAGCTTGTACCTTTGTCCATTCCCGCAACATATTGCTCATAAAACCCTAATCTTTTTGCAAGTTCAAACATAATCTCTTGATCGGGTTTTGATTCATATATCGGGTCTGTAACTTGGTATCTCCATTGCGCTGATCTATTTGTTGCTGTTACACTTCCGCTAGTTTCAAACTGCGTTGCAGCGGGTAAGATATACACACCGTCTTTTTTATCAGTCAAAATCGCTGCTTCATTGACAAATGGATCGACTAAAACAAGCAGATCAAGTGCATCAAGCCCCTCTTTTACCTTCTTTGTTTGCGCGGTTGAAGTGATACCGTTACCATATACTAACAGTGCTTTTAGGCGCGTTCCTGCATTATCGATCGCATCATTGCCATCTTTACCGTCAAGCGCTCCTGCCCACCATCTAGAGAGGGTAAAGCCTCGTTTATTCATCCACTCGGGAGCTTTAAATCTACCTTGCAGCCAGTCAAAATCTACATTCCATTGATCGGCAAAATATCTCCATGAACCTTCAGCCAAACCATAATATCCAGGCAGCGTATCAGCTAAACAACCCATATCGGTTGCGCCTTGTACATTATCATGCCCTCTTAAGATATTGGTTCCACCGCCGTCTACTCCGATATTTCCTAAAGCAAGTTGCAAAATTGGTGCTAATCGTGTATTGGATGATCCGATAGTGTGTTGTGTTAGCCCCATACACCATACAAGTGTCCCGGGTTTAGCGCTTGCATATACTCTAGTGATTTGCATCAAAAGTTCTGCACTAATTCCAGTTACCTCTTCTACTTTTTCGGGAGTCCACGCTTTAGCTTCTTCCATAATTTCACGCATCCCGTACACTCTATCATTGATATAGTTGGTATCGTGCCAATTATTTTTAAAAATAATATGCAGCATTCCATACATAAAAGGAATATCCGTACCCGGTCTAATAGCCGCGTAAAGATCGGACTTTGCAGCAGTTTTAGTATATCTTGGATCAATAACGATAATCTGTGCGTTATTGCGCTCTTTTGCTTTTAAAAAGTGTTGGAATCCTACCGGGTGATTTACCGCCGGATTTGATCCAAAAATTATAATCGCTTCAGAGTTTTGAATATCTCCAAGATGATTTGTCATAGCTCCATAACCCCATGTATTCGCCACACCGGCGACTGTTGAGCTGTGTCAAATTCTAGCTTGGTGATCTATATTATTGGTTCCAAACATTGCAGCAAACTTTCGCATATAGTAAGCTTGCTCATTATTCATCTTTGCTGAACCCAAAAACTGTACTGCATCCGGTCCATCATTTTGTCGTAACTCTTTGAGTTTGTTTGCTATCCCATCAAGTGCCACATCCCATGAAATTCTTTTCCATTTTCCGTTTTCTTTGACCATTGGGTATTTTAAACGCTTCTCAGATCGAACCGAACCGATCATATCAGCACCCTTACAGCAGTGACCGCCCAAACTTACAGGGTGATCCCCAGCAACCTCTTGTCGTACCCATACACCATTTTGTACTTCAGCTTTTATACCGCATCCTACCGAACACGCCGCACAGATAGTTTTTACTATTTTTGAACCGGGAAATGGGTTTTTCACCTCTTCTTCGGTTGCTGCGCGCGTTACGCTAGGATTTGCATATGCCGTCGTTGCTCCAAGTGCCGTAGTAACTGCTGCCATCTTCATGAAAGCCCGTCTACCGATATTTGCACTTAGAGACTTATATGTTTGTAGTGACATATCTTATCTCCTTTTTTTCTTTTACAAAATTACAAAGCGTTACGATAATACTCTTCCCATGCTTGCGTTTTTTTGTAAAGGATCTCTTTTTTCTTGGATTTACCTACAACAACACCGTTGCTAGGCAAATCATCGCTTTTACTTGAAGCCATCACTGCCGTTGTGGAAGCTAATGCAGCCCCTGCAGTCACAACTACAGCTTTTTTTGCAAAATCTCTTCTGCTTTGTTGCATGACTTTCTCCTTATAAAATTTTGGTGCTTTCATCCACATAATTTGAAAGGTGAACGAAGAGTGACAAAAACACCGTTAAGTCTCAATGAAGTCAAAGAGACTTACCTCATTCAATATTTTTAAATGAAGTAAGTCCCTCTCACTCTGCAAGCTTACTTTTTTGGACCCTTTGCTTTGAGCGCTTTGTTTCTTGCTCTTCGCTCAAGTTCTTGCTCGCTAATAGCACACTCGCTTCTAGCAATAGGAGCTTTTTCTTTCTCTTTTGGTTTGCCAACTTCAAGGTACAGCCTTTCAAACTCGATAAACGAGTGCAACAAAGTGATCACATCTTTATAAATATCTGCATTTGGGTGTTCATACACCTCTTTGGCAAAATCATCCACAAACTCATTGAGTACCTGTTCAAACACGCAATGGGTCAGATTTTTATACTCATCACTTTGTTTTTGTATCATTTGCGCTAAAAATGCAAAGATAAATCCGATATTATCTTCATACTCAGCAAAATGCTTTTCATCTCGTCTGATATCGGTTTTTGCCAAAAAATCCAGCATTTGCAACCGCATGTTGGCGTTTTCTACCCCCTCATCGTAAAAAGAGGCACTCATTTTGATATTTGCACTTGTTGGAGCATAAAATATTTCGTCAAACTCTAGCACTAACTTTTCGTTGCTGCTATTATCAAGTTTTGTAACTAGCGATGTAAAAGCTACTTCACTGCTTCTATCAAGCGGATTTTGCTTCAAACTATCGATAATATTTAAGATCATAAAATAACTTTTTGGATCACTATCTAACACAAAAAAGTTTGCAAAAAGGTTGTAATATACCGCTCTTGCTCCATCTATCTCTATCTCTTGATTCATATCTTTACTCCCCTATTTTGTTCTTGTACATAATTATGCATCATCACTTTGGGCTTGCAGCTTTCACAACAATACAGCGTCTTTTTACGCATCGCATCTTCACCAAAAAACGGTTCCATCACGCTAGCGACTTTCTCGATCGCTCTTTTAGTTGCAAACTCTTTACCACACGCAACACAAGCAAACAGTTCATCTTTAGCTAAGGTTTTGTTTTCAAACCATGTAGGTGCTAGCACAATATGCCCCCTATCCAAACTCAAGCAATCTTTTTCAGCACAACTAAGCTCACAATACCCGCACGCCGTACACAGCGAAGGGTTAAACTCTAATGTATTTTGCGCGCTATCAACGCTTAATGCACCTACATTACACGCTCCAACGCAGCTTAGACAAAGGGTGCAGTTTGCTTCATTGATAACTGCGCTTCGTTAAGTACTATTGTCGCACCAACCCGAATTGCCACATCAATTTTTGACTCAATGCTTTTCTCTTTAGCGTATAACGCTTGGATAGTTTCCGCCAATCCGTTTACTTTCACACTCATGTTACAACGCCCGACTTAAGATAGAC
>JBNJHJ010000008.1:0-1507 GCA_051748365.1 Campylobacterota bacterium | reverse complement strand
CTTCACCGTAGTGGATATGCTCACCCGTTGCAACCACTCCTAACTCTTTATCACCTACTAATGCTTGAAGTCTCTTGGCAAATGTTGCTCTTTTATACTCATTGTTACCTTTGTATTCAAAATAGGACTCACTGATCATCTGTACCGTTTCTACCGCTTGTGCTAACTCATTTTCATCCATCGCTACTATTATTGCATCACATCCATAGCGCTTTTGATAGATTGCATTTAAGATATTGATAGAATCCTTTACCCCTTTAGATAAAAAATCACTATAAAAGATAATTTGTGAACCTGATTGTTGCAACAGCGTCAAAAGCGTACTTTCATGTAAAAACTTTTCACCATCAATCATCAAAGGAAGCACACCCTCTTTTAAAGCTATATCAAAATCCAAATCCATCTTTTGCGGGATAATCAGCGCATGGGTATCTTTATAAAAAAGTGAAATCTCTTGCAAGCTATCTCTATCACTTGGCGTATAATCAAGTGCCCCGCTTGGACACACGCTCACACATCCCCCGCACCCGTGACAATCGATATGAGAAAAGATCAAGTGCTTGTTGTGATCATCTTTTGTGATGGCTACACTAGGGCACACCTCTTCACATTTTGTGCATACTTCATCACGTCTTTCATGGTACTGGCAAATGTTTTTGTCGTAGCTGAGGTATTTTTTATAGATATATTCTTTTGCATTGTTGCAAACTGTTTGCACTACTGCATCTAATCCCAAATCGTTTGGATCAAAAGTACCGCTTTGTTTTAATCCCTCTTGTACTGCGTCAAACCAAATGATTTGATCTACTATAAGAGCGCTTTTTTTGCCTTCATTGTCAATTGCAACTTGTAAATTACCGATATGCCCATCGATACTATGCACCCAGCTTGCATCGACATGGTAAGTTTCAAATGAATCATTTTGAAGTGCTTTTGCAGTCTTGACAAACTCTTCATCACTGCCTACTATCAATACTTTCTTGCCGACTTCTTGTCTGTAGGGCAAATCTTTTGCATTATCATATTTTAAAAGTGCAACATCATAAAGTTTTTTGATATTTTGGATTTTAGCGGCGATACTATCTTGCGTGTTTTTGATATAAAAATCAATATGTGGCGCAACAACTTCGCTTGTAACTGCATCGCAGTTGCAAACAACAGCTTCCAAGGATGATGCATCATCAGTAACCGTAATCGATTCATGCAGCGGAAATCCCAAAGGGTCTTGGGTGTAATAGATATACTCTTGCATAGCCTATGCCTTTTGGTAAATTTATTTTTACCATTGTATCAGGTGTTATCTTAACTAACTCTTAAGTAGTTAAAAGTTTTTTACCGTTTTTGTGATACAATTATTGTTATCTACGCACAAGGAGCCCTCTTTGCTTATTCGGTTTATAATCTTTATCGTATTGATAATTTTAGCCTTTTTGTACAGTAATTATGAAAAACCTCTCAAAACCGATACCGTTGTGTTTGGGGCTTCTTTGCCTACCGAAGGGATGAT